>WRNN01000056.1 GCA_009776595.1 Clostridiales bacterium | reverse complement strand
GCCCGTCTGGCGAAGAATAAAAACCTGTTTTATGCCAGGCTGTATCAGATCAACGGAAAAAAAGCGCATCTTGGCGATAAAGACGATGTGGAGAAAGTAAAATCGGATATCGGCAAGGAGGATTTCGTCGTAAAATCGGTCAAGACCAAAGCGCAGAAGCGCAATCCGGCGCCGCCTTTCACTACAAGCAGCTTACAGCAGGAAGCTTTCCGCAAATGCGGTTATACCGCGAAGCGAACGATGTTGATCGCGCAGCAATTATACGAGGGGCTCGATCTGAGCAAGGACGAAGGGACGGTCGGCCTGGTCACTTACATCCGTACCGATTCTACCAGGGTCAGCAGCGAAGCGCAGACAGAAGCGCTTGACTATATTAAGGAAACTTACGGCGCGCCCTACGCGCCGAAGACGCCGCGCGTATATAGCCGCAAAGGGAGGATCCAGGACGCGCATGAAGGCATCCGGCCCAGCTCTGTCTATCGCACGCCGGATTCCGTTAAGGCATTTTTGTCCGCGGAGCAGTATAAACTGTACAAACTGATTTGGGAACGCTTTCTCGCTTCCCAAATGGCCTCGCTGGAGCAAGACGTCACCACGGCGGAGTTTCAGGCGTCATCCTACACCTTCCGATGCACCGGAATCGTCGTCACCTTTCCCGGTTTTTCCCGCCTTTACGAAGAGGGAAAAGACGCGAAATCCGGAAGCGACAGGAACGAAAGCGAAGAGGAAACCGCGGTGAATCTGCCCAAATTGACTGGAAGGGGAGATGCTGCCACTGAAAGAATGGGCAGAGAAGCAGAATTTCACCCAGCCGCCGCCGCGCTATACGGAAGCATCCCTCATCAAGGCCCTCGAAGAGATGGGCGTAGGGAGGCCGAGCACCTATGCGCCGACCATTGATACCATCGTGACCAGAGGCTATGTACTCAAAGAAAAAAGACTCTTTGTGCCTACCGAACTGGGCGATCTCGTGCTGGATTTACTCAAAGACATTTTCCGAACATTATCGATAAAGACTTCACCGCCAACATGGAAAAGCAGTTGGATGATATCGAAGAAGGGGACAGCGGCTGGAAGAAAATCATTTATGATTTCTATACGCCCTTTGCGAAGGAACTGGAGGAGGCGGAGGAAAAAATCGGCCCCGTCGAGCTGGTTGACGAAGTCACGGACGAGATATGTGAAAAATGCGGCCGAAATATGGTAATCAAGCATGGGCGCTACGGCAAATTCCTGGCCTGTCCGGGCTTTCCTGCCTGTCGCAACACCAAACCGCTATTGAATACGCTGAAGGAAGTGAAGTGCCCCAAGTGCGGTAAAGGCGACGTCGTCATCCGTCAGACGAAAAAGAAGAAAAAATTCTACGGCTGCAGCCTGTTTCCGGCATGCGACTTTACTTCCTGGAATGAGCCGGCGGGGCAGATGTGCCCGATTTGCGGCATGACGCTGGTGAAAAAGCAAAATCGCTCGGGCGTCAGAATCGCCTGCAGCAATGACCAATGTACCTTTATCCCTATTGCCGACAGCAGGGAAGATGCGGAAATGGACGAATCATGACGGTGACAGTGGTTGGCGGGGGCCTTGCGGGCAGCGAGGCTGCCTGGCAGCTTGCCAGCCGGGGAATCCGGGTTAGCCTTTATGAAATGCGGCCCGAAAACCCCAGCCCTGCCCATCACACGGGGGAGCTGGCGGAATTGGTCTGCAGCAACTCTTTGCGCGCCAACAGCCTGACCAATGCGGCGGGCGTATTGAAAGAAGAAATGCGCCGCTTACATTCCCTGATTCTGTCCTGCGCCGACGCCAATCAAATCCCCGCGGGCGGCGCTTTGGCCGTGGATCGGGACGCCTTTTCACGCATGGTCACCGAACGAATCTGCGCGCATCCCCTGATCACGGTGGAACGCAAGGAGATGCAGGCGCTGCCGGAAAGCGGCGTGACGGTGCTGGCGACCGGGCCGCTGACCAGCCCGCGCATGGCGGCGGCGTTACAGGCGCTGCATGGCGCCAGGGACCTTTACTTCTATGACGCCGCGGCGCCTTTGCTTCTGACCGAATCGCTGGATCAGACAAAGGGGTTCTGGGCTTCCCGCTATGATAAGGGCGGTAAGGATTACTTTAATTGTCCGATGACCAGGGAAGAATACGATCGTTTCTATCAAGCCTTAATCGGCGCCCGAACGACGCCGACCAATGCCTTTGAAGAAGAACGCTTCTTTGAAAGCTGCATGCCGGTGGAGGTCCTGGCAAAGCGCGGCCCGAAGACCCTGGTATTTGGCCCGATGAAGCCTGTGGGGCTGAACGATCCGGAAGCGGGAGACGGGCGAAGGCCTTATGCCGTCGTGCAATTGCGGCAGGACGACAAAGCCGGGCGTTTAATGAATATGGTAGGGTTTCAGACCAGACTGGCCAGGCCGGAACAGGAGAAGGTCTTTCGCATGGTCCCTGCCCTTGGGGAAGCGGAGTTTGCCCGATACGGCATGATGCACCGCAATACCTTCATCAATTCTCCCGCATTGCTGCATCCGGACGGCCGGCTCAAGGCTAAAGAACATATGTTCGTCGCCGGGCAAATGACAGGCGTGGAAGGCTATATAGAATCCGCCGCGTCCGGATTGGCGATGGGGATCAACGCCGGACGGGCTTATTCGGGATTGGCGCCCCTCGTCTTTCCCGAGGAAACCGCTTTAGGCGCTTTATTGCACGCGATCGTCAGCGTGGCGCCGGAGCATTTTCAACCGATGAATGTACATTTTGGATTGTTTCCGCCGCTGGCGCATCCGCCAAAAGATAAAAAAACCAGAAACAGCCTGCTTGCGGAAAGGGCGCTGGACGCCCTGGCCGGGATGCAAAAAATGTATGGCCTCTAATGGCTGAAAAGAACGCAGAAATGGCGGGGGTTGTCATGAAGTTAACCGAAGCGCTGGATCAGTTTTACTACTATCTGGCCGACGAACGAAACCTGTCGCCCCTTACGCTTTCTTCTTACAACAAGGACTGGAACGCCGTTCTGGCCTGGTATGAGGAGCAGGGAAGGGATATCGCGATGATGGAGACGGAAGATATCACCGAAGACGGCGTCCGAAGATATTTATACGCCATGAACAACAAGAAACTCTCCAGGGCGACCATTAACCGGCGCCTGGCGGCGATGAAAAGCTTCTATCGATTTATGGTCCGCAAGCAGCATATAGAGCATAACCCAATGGAGGATATTCCTCTGAGAAAGCTGCCGAAACGTCTGCCTCACTACCTGGATCAGGAGGATATCGTCCGGGTGATCGAATCCCCCGACGAGCAGACCGAAGCGGGACTGAGGGACAGGGCCATATTGGAAGTGCTGTACGGCAGCGGGCTCAGGGTTTCCGAATTGGTGGGCTTAAAAGTAGAAGATATACAGCTTGAAGAGAAATGGATCAGGGTTTTCGGCAAAGGGGGCAGGCAAAGAATAACGCCTCTCAGTTCTTTCAGCGCGGAGTATTTGCAGCGGTATATACGCCGTACCGAAGCAAAACGACGGGCAGCCGGCGTCCATCCTGTGTTTCTCAACCTCCGGGGCGGCGCGCTGACCGACAGGGCTGTGCGGGATATCGTCCATAAGTATTGCGACAGGGCGGGCGCAAAAGAGATTCTGTCCCCCCATGGCATTCGCCATAGCTTTGCTACCCATCTTTTGGACAACGGCGCCGATTTGCGCGTAGTCCAGGAACTGCTGGGCCACCGGCGCATCAGTTCCACGCAGATTTATACCCATGTCTCCGGAAGCAGATTGAGAAAAGTCTATCGCCTGGCCCATCCGCGCGCGAAGTAGAGGCGCTGCGACGCTTGAAATGAGGGAAGTATGCATGAGTAACCTGTTGGAAAAATCCAGAGTGTTGAATACGCTTCTTCAGAAAGCATCCGGAAATTCTGTGGAATTCGCGGAAATGGCAAAAGTATTGTGCGGGCTGGTCAAAGCCAATATCTATATTGCCAGCCGGTCGGGCAGGCTCCTTGGCTATGCCTTTGCCGATGGCTGGGCCTGCCCCGCATTGGAGAAACAGATCGCCGCCGGCGCCTTGTCGGAAAGCTTTAACGAAACGGTACTGCGCGCGACGCAAACGGCGCTGAATATGCAAAGTGAAGAGGACGCCTGCTTACTGAGCGCTTTTTCCGAGCACTGCATATTTGACAAAAAGTTGTTGGCGATCGTACCGATCATCGTCAGCGGCCAGCGTCAGGGCAGCTTGGTACTGACGAGATTTGACGAGAGCGAGTATAGCGAGGAAGATACGATCCTGGCGGAATACTGCGCGATGCTCATCGGTATGGAAATCCTGCGGACGAGTTCGGAAAGGATCGAAGAAGAGGCCCGCCGGGAAGCGGCGGTTCAGATAGCGATCGGCACGCTGTCCTATTCGGAGCAGGAAGCGGTCGAGCATATCTTTGCGGAACTGAAGGGGAAAGAGGCTTTGCTGGTCGCCAGCAAAATCGCCGACAGGGCCGGTATAACCCGTTCCGTGATCGTGAATGCCCTGCGAAAGCTGGAAAGCGCAGGCGTTATCGAAACCAAATCGCTGGGAATGAAAGGGACCTATATCCGTGTGCTGAATGAAAATCTTTTGGATGAATTGACAAAAAGAAGAAAAAGCCGCTAAAAATGTTTGCAGAAGGAAGCTGACTTGTGTTATAATCCCTTAGTAACTGACACCCTAAGTCATCCATTTACAACAAGAAATCAAAAGTGTCAGTTGCTAATGCTGCGGAATCGCAGCACCGCGAAGCGGAAGGCATGAGCGACATGCGCGCGAATGCCGACGGGGCTCACCTGACTAACCCGCTCTAAAGAAACAATATAAGAGCGGCTAAGTCATGCATGGACTCATCTAATGCTTAGGATGACCGAAGATAGCTAAGCAAAGATTCGTTCAATGGGGCAGAGCCCCATCAAAACATTCTGCCAAGGGGATGCCGCTTCGCTTGGGTTGTGGGCGGCAGCCCACGTTAGTNCATAAATCCACACGCCTTCGGACCGAAAGCCCAGTGCTTGCCGTATACCGGATGAAATCCATGTTTCCGGATACGCAGGCGGCCCTAAGGATTGAAGGAGGCGGAGGCTCCCGCGGTACAAGGAAATGCGCGGGGAAAAACAAATGAAAGAGAGGTGTCGGTATGGGCGTTATTTCTATGAAGCAATTATTGGAAGCCGGGGTGCACTTCGGTCATCAGACCCGCAGGTGGTGTCCCAAAATGGCCCCATACATCTTTACGGAGCGAAACGGAATCTATATCATTGATCTGCAAAAGACCGTAAAGAAAGTAGATGAAGCTTACGAATTTATTCGCGCCACCGTTTCGGACGGCAAGCACATTATGTTTGTAGGCACTAAGAAGCAGGCGCAGGAAACCGTGAGGGAAGAAGCGGAGCGCTGCGGCATGTACTATGTGAATGAGCGTTGGCTGGGCGGGACTTTGACGAATTATCCGACCATCCAAAAACGCATCCAGCGCCTGAAGGAACTGGAGAAAATGGAGGAAGAGGGCGTTTTTGAAGTCCTGCCAAAGAAAGAAGTATCCAAACTCCGGGGGGAAATGGACAAACTGGAGCGTTTCCTCGGGGGGATCAAAGATATGCCCGGGCTGCCAGGCGCCATATTTATCATCGATCCGCGCAAAGAGCATATCGCCATCGCCGAAGGCCGGCGTTTGGCCATACCAATTGTCGCGATTGTCGATACCAACTGTGATCCGGACGAAGTGGACTATATCATCCCGGGGAACGACGACGCGATCCGGGCTGTTAAACTATTAGCCGCCAAAATGGCGGATGCGGTACTGGAAGCCAATCAGGGCCAGACGACCATGGAAGAAATGCTGCCGGACGACAAGGAAATCGGGAACTATCTTGACGAGGAAGCGATGTAATACCGCGTTCTGAATTATACATCGTTGCGCATATCGGGCGGAGGATTGTTCTCTGCCCTTTTGTTGGTGATGGAAAGAAAATGACAATAGGGAACAAGGAGGCAGGTATCGTATGATTACATCAGCTATGATTAAAGAAATCAGAGAGCGGACCGGGGCAGGCATGCTCGACTGCAAAAATGCTTTGACGGAAAAAGACGGAGATATGGAAAAAGCNATCGAATATCTGCGGGAGAAAGGCTTGGCCGCCGCCGCCAAAAAAGCCGGCCGCATAGCCGCCGAAGGGCTTTGCGAATCGTATATCCATGGCGGCGGGCGTATCGGCGTACTGCTGGAACTCAACTGTGAAACCGATTTTGTCGCAAAGACGGATGAGTTTAAAACCCTGGCCAGAGATATCTGCCTGCAGATCGCGGCTTCCAAACCGGAATATGTGCGAAGGGAAGAAGTTCCGGCGGAGGTCGTGGAAAAGGAAAAAGAGATTTTTACGGCGCAAGCGCTTAANGAAGGGAAGCCGGCCAATGTGGTAGAAAAAATGATCAGCGGCCGGATTGAGAAATTTTATAAAGAAATTTGTTTGCTCGAGCAGCCCTTCATCAGGGATACCGGCATAACCATCCAGCAGCTGCTTGTAGAAAAAGTGTCAAGGATCGGGGAAAACATTAACGTTCGGCGCTTTGTGCGATATGAGTTGGGGGAAGGGATAGAGAAACGTCAGGAAAACTTTGCCGAAGAAGTTATGGCTCAAATGAAATAATTCTGATATACTGAGTAAAAAAGAAGAGAGAACGCGATTCGTGTTCTCTTTTTTAGAAAACGGGAGGCATCTATATGACAGCCGAAGGAGGGAAAGAGAGAGAGCCGGTTATGTCAGGTGATAAAAAGCCGCCGATATACCAAAGAGTGTTAATAAAACTCAGCGGCGAAGCCCTGGCCGGAGACCAGCATTTCGGCCTGGATGCAGGGAGGATGGACTCTATCGCGGCGCAGATCAAAACGCTCACGGAAGCCGGCGTACAGGCTGCCATCGTCATCGGCGGCGGCAATATATGGCGCGGCGTATCCGGCAGCCAAAGAGGGATGGACAGGGCTTCAGCGGACTATATGGGCATGCTGGCGACCTGTATCAACGCCCTGGCATTGCAGGATACCTTGGAAGCAAAGGGTATAGCGGCCCGGGTCATGTCCGCCATTGAGATGCGGCAGGTTGCGGAAACCTATATCAGAAGAAGGGCCTTGCGCCATCTGGACAAAGGGCGTGTGCTGATCTTTGCGGCCGGTACAGGCAATCCGTTTTTTTCAACCGATACGACGGCGGCCTTGCGCGCGGCGGAGATCGAAGCGGATGTTATCCTGATGGCAAAAAGAGTAGACGGCGTTTATGACAGCGACCCGGTACAAAACCCGAACGCGAAGAAATATGANCACTTGAGCTATGCGGAAGCGCTGCGCCGGGAACTAAAGGTCATCGATTCCACAGCTTTTAGTCTTTGTATGGACAATCACATCCCGCTTGTCATTTTTAGCCTGGCACAGGAAGGAAGCATTGTCAAAGCGGCAATGGGAGAAAAAATCGGAACAACAGTAAGTGGGAGGTAATGCGGATGATAAAGGACATTTTATCGGACGGCGAGGAAAGGATGCAGAAAACCATTGAGTTCCTGCGAAAGGATCTGGCTTCTGTCCGCGCCGGCCGGGCCAATCCGGCTATTTTGGATAAAATCGTTGTGGATTACTACGGCGCCGCCACCCCTTTGAATCAGATGGGTACGATCTCGGCGCCCGAACCGCGGCTGCTGACCATTTCCCCCTGGGATAAGTCCGCCCTGGCAGCGATCGAGAAAGCGATACTCAAGTCCGATTTGGGGATAAACCCAAATAACGACGGCAACCTGATACGCCTGGCCATCCCGCAGCTGACGGAGGAAAGAAGGGCGCAGTTGGTGAAGTCGACGAGAAAAAAGGGGGAAGAGAGCAAAGTCGGCGTCCGAAACATTCGCCGCGACGTGGCCGACAGAATCAAAGGGGAAGAAAA
>WRNN01000055.1 GCA_009776595.1 Clostridiales bacterium | reverse complement strand
GCGTCAACCCGCGAAAGTGCATGAAATGCGGAAAATGCTCGGCGACCTGTCCGTCCTATTCGGAAATCGATATTCCTCCCCATCGCTTCGTCATGATGGTGGAAAACGGGGAAATCGAAGCGCTTCTTTCTTCGCAGTTGTTATGGAAATGCCTCTCCTGCTTTGCCTGTGTGGAACGCTGCCCCAGGGGCGTGGAACCTTCCAGACTGGTGGAAGCGGTGCGCCTGCTCCAAATCCGCGGCCAGGGGAAGAATTATATGACGCCGGACGATGTCCCGAAGTTTATCGAGACGGATGAGGAAATCCCGCAGCAGTTGATTACCAGCGCCTTGCGGAAATATAGCAAGTAACGAATAAATAGGATGTGAGCGTATTGCTGAAAATTGGTGTATTTGTCTGCTGGTGCGGAAGCAACATCGCCGGTACGGTAGACATAAAGACAGTTGTTGAAGCGGTAAAGGCGGAGCCGGGCGTGGTCTTCTCCACGGATTATCAATACATGTGCTCTGAAGGGGGCCAGTCCGCCATCCGGCAGGCCATCAAAGAATACGGGCTGAACGGCGTCGTGATCTGCGCCTGCTCGCCGCGCATGCATGAGACGACCTTCCGCAAAGCGGCGGAGGCGGCCGGGCTTAACCCGTATATGGTCGAAATTGCCAACATACGCGAGCATTGTTCGTGGATTCATAAGGATAAGGAAGAGGCGACCGAAAAGGCCGTTGTGCTGTGCCGGGCGGCGATTGCCAAGCTGAATCTGAATAAGCCGCTGTTTCCCGGCGAGAGCGGCGTAGTTAAGCGGGCGCTGGTCATTGGCGGCGGGATTGCCGGCATCCAGACAGCCCTCGATATCGCCGACGCGGGATATGAAGTGGATATTGTGGAAAAATCCCCCACGATCGGAGGCAGGATGGCGCAGCTCGACAAGACCTTTCCTACCCTGGACTGCGCCGCGTGCATTCTGACGCCAAAGATGGTGGAGGCGGCAGCCCATGAGAAGATCAGGCTTTTTACCTACAGTGAAGTAGAAGAGGTATCCGGCTATGTCGGCAGCTTCCGCGTGAAGATCCGGCAAAAGGCGCGCAGCGTAAACCGGGAATTGTGCAACGGCTGCGGTGAATGCATCGTGAAGTGCCCTTCGAAGACGGCAGTTAATGACTTCGACGAGGGTCTATCCAAACGCAGCGCCATTTATATACCCTTTGCCCAGGCGATTCCCAATCTGCCGGTGATCGACAGGGAGGCTTGCCTGCACTTTCAGACAGGCAAATGCGGTCTTTGCGAAATCGCTTGCAGCGCAAAAGCCATCGACTATGAACAGCAGGATGAAACCATTACCGAGGAGTATGGGGCGATTGTCCTTGCCACCGGCTATAGGCCCATGCCTCTTGATCGCTATGATGAATTCCAATACAGTCAGTCTCCGGACGTGCTGACTTCGCTTGAGTTCGAACGCATACTGAATGCCAGCGGCCCTACCGGCGGCAGCCTGCAGCGGCTGTCCAACGGGGAAAAACCCAAATCCATCGTATTTATCCAGTGCGTAGGTTCCCGTTCCGACGACGGCTGCGGGAAGTCTTACTGCTCCAAGATATGTTGTATGTATACCGCAAAGCAGGCGATGCTGGTGAAGGACAAGTATCCGGATATCGACGTTACGGTATTTTATATCGATGTGCGAACCCCCGGCAAAAACTTCGACGAATTCTACCGGCGCGCGCGGAAGCCTACGGCGTCCGTTATGTGAAAGGCATGGTCGGCAAAGTAGCCGAATGGAAGGGCCGCCTGCGGGTACAGGCGGTGGATTTGCTGGAAGACAAGCAGCTTCTCATCGACGCCGATATGGTGGTGCTTGCCGCCGCAATCGAGCCGGATCCCACAGCCCGTAAGATTGGCGGCATGTTGGCGGTCAGCATGGATCAGAATGATTTCTTCACCGAAGCCCATCCGAAGCTTCGACCGGTGGAAAGCCCGACTGCCGGCATCTTCCTTTCCGGAATGTGCCAGGGACCGAAAGATATCCCGGAGACGGTCGCCCAGGCCGGTGCGGCCGCGGTAAAGGTTCTTGGCTTGCTGTCGAAGGATAAGCTGGTGGGGAATCCCTGTGTAGCCCTCTCTGACGAGACGCTTTGCAACGGCTGTTCTTCCTGTGAAGCGCTTTGTCCTTATGACGCCATAACCTTCGAGGAGAAGCAGGTTATGGTGCAAGGCCGGCGCGAAACGCGCAGGGTAGCGATGGTCAACGAAACCATGTGCCAGGGCTGCGGCGCCTGCACGGTAGCCTGCCCCTCGGGGGCGATGGATCTGAAGGGCTTTACGAACAGGCAGATTATGGCGGAGGTGGACGCGATATGCCGATGAGTGCGGAGAGTCAGGCGCAGGCAAATAAGCCTGCAAATGAGACGGTAAATAAGGCGGCAAATGCGCCGGCAAATGAAGTGAATGGCGCAGGGGAGTTCCGTCCGCTGATCGTTTCGTTTTGCTGCAACTGGTGCAGCTACGCGGGCGCCGACCTGGCAGGGTCGAGCCGCCTTACCTATCCGGCGGAGGTGAAGATTATCCGTGTGCCCTGCTCCTGCAGAATCAATCCGCTTTTTATCCTGCGGGCTTTTCAAAGGGGGGCGGACGGCGTAATCATCAACGGCTGTCATCCCGGCGACTGCCACTACTCCACGGGAAACTTCTATACACGAAGAAGAATGACGCTGCTTTTCAGCATGCTCGACTTTCTGGGGATTGAGAAGGAGCGGACCCGGGTAGAGTGGGTGTCCGCCGCAGAGGGCGCCAGGTTTGCCACAGTCATGCGGGAGTTTGTCGAACAGATACGCAGGCTGGGGGAAAACAAGAAATTGGGGGATATCCGATGCAAAGAATAATAGGAAAAATGAGAGAAAAAGCGAAAGAGCTGCTGCAAGCGGGCACGGTTGACGCTGTGCTGGGCTGGAAGAAAGGCGATTTTTCCTATGATCAGACGCCGGCTTTTTTTCACAGTGCCGACGAACTGGACATGCTGGCCTACGATGGCTTCTGTGGCAGTAACCTGAGCAAATATCTTGTCGAACATGGCAAAGACAAAGGAAAGACTTTGGTATTCCTGAAGCCTTGCGACACCTACAGCCTGAATCAATTAATAAGCGAGCGCCACATTGACAGGGAGAACGTTTATGTTGTCGGCGTGGGCTGCGACGGCATGCTCGACGTCCAGAAACTCCGGGATAAAGGGATCACCGGCATTGAAGGAATCGAAGAGTCGGGAGACGATTTGATCATTCATACTTTATATGGCCTGAAGACTTGTCCCCGGGAAGAAGCGCTGCTGAAGAAGTGTCAAAGCTGCAAGGGCAAGGAGCATAAAATCTTTGATGAGTGCATCGGCGCGGAGGATTCCCGGGATATCCCGNATAATGACCGCTTTGCGGAGGTTGCGGAATTGGAAAGGATGACGCCGGAGGAACGCTTTNCCTTCTGGCGCGCCGCGCTTTCCCTCCTGCATCCGCTGCAATGCCTGCCGGGAAGCTTGCCCTGTCTGCAGCTGCCATACCTGTATCTTTGANAACGCGCGTTCGGGCGTCGGNGCCAAGGCAAACGCCAGCGAATTCGAAGAAAACCTGTACCATATCATCCGCGCGTTTCATGTGGCGGGACGCTGCAGCGACTGCGGGGAGTGCAGCCGCGTATGTCCGCAGGCCATCCCCCTGCATCTGCTGAACCGGAAGTTCATTAAGGATATCCAATCTTTCTACGGAGAGTTTCAGGCGGGGGCTTCGGCGGATCAGTCTTCCCCGCTGCTCAGTTACTCGCCGGACGACCTGGAGCCGGATGCTTTCGACCGGGGAAAGGGGGTTATGTGATGCTGAAACTCCCCGTATCCCGAATGGAGGAACTCTTTGCTTTGATTGCCAGCGAACAAAGCCTGTATCTGCCCCTTGAGACAAACGGCCTGATTACCTTCAGCCGCTGGACAGAGGGAAAGACAGCGCGTTTTGATCAACTGCATTGCGCCGGTTCGGTTAAGGAATTTTTCTTTCCGCAAACCGAAAACCTTGTTCTGTTCAAAACAAGCGGCAAAGAGATACAGATAGAAGAAAACCGCGATCCGGAGGAAGCCTTCGTCGTATTTGGCGTGCGTGCCTGCGACGCCGCGAGTTTGCCCATTCTGGACCGCGTATTCTATGACGAGCCCGCGGATACATTCTACCAGGCCAGACGCCGGCAGGGACTTATCATCACCGTCGCATGCAACGCGCCCGAAGAGACATGCTTTTGCCATGCTTTCGGTTTGGACGCGGCGGATCCCGGCGGAGATATCGCCGTATGGCTGCTGCAGGACATGCTTTACTGGGACAGCCGGACGGAGAAAGGCCATGCGCTGACGGAGCGGCTCCGGGGATTGTTCGAAGAAGCAGGCGATCAAGGGGAAGAGGCTGTGCGAAAAGCCAAAGCTGATATCGGAAAAATCATGGACAGGCTCCCCTTGCGCGATCTTTCGCTGGAGAGTTTTGCCGATGGCGCGCTGGAGGAAAAATTTGACGCGCCGCAATGGGAGGCCCTGCAAGAGTCCTGTCTCGGCTGCGGAACCTGCACCTTTGTCTGTCCGACCTGCCATTGTTACGATATCCGGGACTTCGATACGGGTCACGGCATACGGCGCTTCCGCTGCTGGGATTCCTGCATGTTTTCCGACTTTACCCTGATGGCCCATGGCAACCCCCGTCCCAGCCGCCTTGCGCGTTTTCGTCAGCGGTTTATGCATAAGTTAGCGTATTACCCCGCAAATCATGAGGGACTGTATGCATGCGTCGGCTGCGGCCGCTGTATCGCCAAATGCCCCGTTTCGATGAATATTGCCAAAGTGATCAAAACGCTGGGGGTGGATCAACATGCTTAGCGCGGATACGCTCATTCCCGTAGTGGGGGTAGTAACAGAGATACGGCGTGAAACGCCTGACGTGAAAACATTCCGCGTCAGCGCGCCCGGCGGCGGCGCGGTCTTTCCGCATATGCCGGGGCAGTGCGCTATGCTGTCCATACCCGGCGTCGGCGAGGCGATGTTTTCCATTACCACATCCCCGACGACCAAAGAGTATATGGAATTCAGCATAAAGCAAACGGGCTTGCTTACCGACTGGCTCCATGGGATGGAGCCCGGGCAGCAGGTCGCCATTCGCGGGCCTTACGGAAACGCCTTTCCCCTGGAGACGGAGCTGAAGGGAAAAGACTTGTTGTTTATCGCGGGAGGCATCGGCCTTGCGCCGCTGCGCGCCGTGATTCTCTATGTGCGGCATTATCGGGAAAACTACGGCGCGGTGGACGTCGTATACGGCGCCCGTTCAAAGGAGGATCTGGTTTTCTATGAGGANGTCAGCAAAGACTGGGCNTCGTCAGAAGGCATGCAGGTCCATCTGACCATTGACCGCGCCCAGGAAGGATGGGANGGCAATGTCGGCTTTGTGCCTGATTTTGTCCGNTCGCTGGGCTATTCGCCGAAACGCAGCACACTGGTCTGCGGCCCCCCGATTATGATTAAGTTAACGCTGGACGCCCTGTGGGGGNTGGNNTTTGATAGAACAAAGACTTTCACGACGATGGAGCTGAAGATGAAATGCGGCGTTGGNAAATGCGGACGCTGCAACATNGGTTCGAAATATGTATGCAAGGATGGCCCGGTGTTTCGCTGCGACGAATTGGCGGAACTGCCGGACGAATACTAAGCAGGGAGCGAGGGANNAGCGATGATTGACATGGTAAACATCTATTTGTACGGGAAGAAATATGAAGTCCCGTCAAGCGCGACGATTCTGATCGCCATGGAATACGCGGGATATCGGCTGGTACGCGGCTGCGGCTGCCGCGCCGGTTTTTGCGGCGCCTGCGCCACCATCTATCGTATCGAAGGNGATCGGGAGCTTAAGGTAGGCCTGGCCTGCTCGACCAAGGTCGAAGACAAGATGTACATCGCGACGCTGCCCTTTTTCCCGCACATTAAGCAGCTTTACGATATCCGTACTATCAGGCCGGCGGAGCAGATCATGATGCAGCTCTATCCGGAGATATACAGCTGTATCGGCTGTAACGCCTGTACCAAAGCCTGCCCGCAGGAGCTTGACGTGATGCAGTATATCGCTTACGCGCAGCGCGGCGAGTATACGAAGTGCGCGAAAGCATCCTTCGATTGCATTATGTGCGGCATATGCGCCTCCCGCTGCCCGGCAGGGATTTCCCATCCGCAGGTGGCAATCCTGGCGCGCAGATTGTACGGTAAGTATCTGGCGCCGAACGCCGATCACCTGGATAATCGCCTGAAGGAGATGGAGGACGGCGGAGCGGAAGCCATGGTAGCGCAGTTGATGAACCGTCCGATAGAAGAGATAAGGGAACTCTACAACACCAGGGATATCGAGGACGAAAATATCGCGGACAGCGAGATCAACGATTAGGGGGAAGAGTATGTATACACCCGAGATGCTTGCTTCTATTCAAAAAGTCGAGGCTACAAGACAAGTCCGGATGGCGACGGAGCCTGACAGGATGTCGGCGGACGAAAAAGACGCGCTTCTGAATGCCTACCACCCCGACTTTAAGGTGGAATGTTTTGACGAAATCAAAGTCGGGCCGAATAAAGGCGATAAGGCGCCCACGGAGCTGGCGGCGCTTATACACGGTCACAGCCGGATACGGCACGCTTATATCAATTTGAAAAAATTCGATTATGACGTGGATGTTCTGGTCATCGGCGGCGGCGGTGCGGGCGCGTCAGCAGCGATCGAAGCGCATAACGCGGGCGCGAATGTCCTGATTGTGACCAAGCTCCGCATAGGCGACGCTAACTCGATGATGTCCCAGGGCGGTATCCAGGCCGCGGATAAGGAAAACGACTCGCCCGCCCAACATTACCTTGACGCCTATGGCGGCGGGCATTATGCGGCACAGCCGGATCTACTGAGAAAGCTGGTCCTGGACGGCCCGGGCGCGATCAAATGGCTCAGCGATCTGGGGGTTATGTTTGACAAGGAGCCCGATGGCAGGATGCTGACGACCCACGGCGGCGGTACTTCCCGCATGCGGATGCACGCCGCGGCGGACTATTCGGGCGCGGAGATTATGCGCACGCTGCGGGACGAGGTGTTTAACCTGCGGATCCCTGTCGTTGATTTTACCGCCGCGGTGGAGCTCATCCTTGACACGGACGGGAAAGCCGCCGGCGCGGTGCTGATGAACATGGAGACGAACGAGTTCCTGGTCGCCCGTGCGAAAACAGTGATCCTTTCCACGGGAGGGGCGGGACGGCTGCATTATCAGGGCTTCCCCACATCCAATCATTACGGCGCTACGGCGGACGGCCTGATTATGGCCTACCGTGCAGGCGTCCGGCTGGTGTATCCGGACTCCTTCCAGTATCATCCCACAGGCGCCGCTTATCCCCAGCAGATCTTCGGCGATCTGGTTACAGAAAAGGTCCGTTCCATCGGCGCGATACTGGCCAATGTGGACGGAGAGGCCTTCATGCATCCGCTGGAGACCCGGGACGTTTCCTCGGCAGCCATCATCCGCGAATGCATTTCCAGGGGCAAAGGCGTTCCTACGCCTACCGGTTATGCGATTTGGCTGGATACGCCGGTGATTGAAATGCTCCACGGCGAGGGCACGATTCTGCAGAGGATCCCCGCAATGTACCGGATGTTCATCAAATACGACATTGACATGCGCCGGGTCCCCATATTGATCTACCCCACGCTCCATTATCAAAACGGCGGCCTGAAGATCAATGTGGACGGCAGCACCAGCGTAGAGAACCTGTATGTCGCCGGCGAAGCGGTCGGGGGCATTCACGGACGCAACCGGCTGATGGGCAATTCATTATTGGATATCATTGTCTTTGGCAGAATCGCCGGCCAAAGCGCCGCGGAAAAATACCCCTCCGTCAGCGTCGGAAAACTGGCCTTAA
>WRNN01000054.1 GCA_009776595.1 Clostridiales bacterium | reverse complement strand
TACATTTCCGCTCCGTTGAGGCGCCAGTTTCCGACAGTTTTGCCTGCCCGGGCAAGAGCCAGGATCTCGGCATGGGCGGAGGGATCATGATCACATTCACGCCTGTTATGGCCCCGGCCGATGATTTTTCCGTCGCGGACGACGATCGCGCCGATTGGCACGTCTTCATGTTCCATCGCCATACGGGCTTCCGCTAAGGCTTCCTTCATCCATAAACTCTGGCTCTCTGTAAATTTCTTTTGACTATTCTCAGGCTGAACCGCTTTCGGTTCCACAGCCATTTCTATTTCTTTCGTCATATGTTATAATCACCCCTAACATAACAATCCTACATCNCTTGGAGGTAAGGATATGGAAGAGCGCGCCGTCGTATCNNTGGTAAAGTGTGAAAGTTATAACGAAGAAGAGGTGTACCGGTCGATACAAACGGCTGTTGCGCTTCTTGGAGGCTGGCAGCTCTTTTTTCAAGCCGGTGAAAAGATCCTGCTTAAGCCAAACCTATTGAGAAAAGCGACGCCTGAGGAGGCGATCACGACCCATCCCGCTGTGATGAAAGCGGTTGCCCTGCTTTTGAGAGAGGCTGGTTTTGACAGGCTCTGCTATGGCGATTCTCCGGCGAACCACACTATGGAAGCAGCCTCCCGCGCTGCCGGCCTGACCAAAGTCGCGGAGGAGATCGGTCTGCCGGCTGCCGACTTCCACCAAAGCAGGACAGTGGAATTTGAAGGGCTCCGGTTTGCCATATGCAATGGTGCGCTTGAGGCGGACGCGATCCTGAATCTGCCGAAAATGAAAACCCATGCTTTGGAAAGAATCACCGGCGCCGTCAAAAACACCTATGGTTGTATCCATGGGATACAAAAAGCTGCCGGGCACACACAATTTCCCGACGCCCGCAGTCTGGCCGGCATGCTCTCCAAGCTGGAGAGAGCGCTGAAACCGAGGCTTCACATCATGGACGCCGTGGTAGCGATGGAAGGTAACGGCCCCGCATCCGGGGATCCGGTGAAGATGAACCTCATCCTGGCTTCTGCGAACCCCTATGCGTTGGATGAGGTTTTTTGCCGGCTGATTGCCCTGAATCCGGCGATGGCGCCCACCAATGCTTATAATCCGGCGAGAGAGGTGCTGATCCGTACTTACCAGGGAGAAATCTCCTGGAAAGACGCAGTTCGGCTCTATGGGAAGCCGGATTTCCGGGTGGATCGCGGTATAAATACAAACACCGGATCAAAGGCTTTGCGCCGCGTATCCGGTATTCTGCAAAAACATCCTGTCATACGCAAGGATCTATGCAAAAGCTGTATGGCTTGTATCGAAATCTGTCCGCTGTCCGGCAAAGCTTTGAAAATGCAAGGGAAATACCCTGTTTATGACTATGATGTGTGTATACGATGCTTCTGCTGCCAGGAGATGTGCCCTCATCAGGCGATTGTACCCCGGCAGTCTTTACCGGGAAAATTATTGGCGGGAAAATGGCGCCATTAAAGCAAATGCTGATTCACATTTCAGCGCCATAATGAACGATGCAGATTACGAATGTATAGTCTCCCCGTTAAATCCGGAGATAACATTCATGTTCTGATCATAATCTGCCGGGCTGATGGCGCTGTCCATTAACTTCAGCAATTCAAGAAGACTCCGGAAAGGCAGCTTTTGGTTGGTTTCCAGATAGGTTATGGTACCCTGCCAGGTCATATTCTGGTTGTCCAACATTTGAATGAGGAAGGTGGGCTTTTTCAGCATTTTTTTCATCAGAAGCGTCCTCCACCGCTCAGCAGTACATTATAAAACTAAAATCGATCAGGAATAACTACCGCTTTTGCATCACTTTAGTATCAGTTTAATGCTGAATTGTCACAGTTTGGTCACATTTGATATTCACAGAATTTTCTGAATATTTAGACTACTATAATATATCAAGTCTTTCTTATCTTTTCACACATTATCATTTCTCTGCTGACTATTGAAGAAATATGGTGTAATATTGAATCGTGATATAGAAACACCGGAGGGGATTCTTTGCAATACTTGATTATATCAGGCGACCCAAAACCGGAAGGCATGTACGATTCTATTATGCAGGAGATTATCCGAGGCGCTTCTGACAGCGGCGCTATTGTGCAAACCATAGATCTGGAAGGAATCGAGAGCTGCAAGGTTTGTAAAGATGGCGAAGGCGATTGCCGGAATGAGCATCGCTGCGCTTTCGGTATGGATGGCTTTGACGCGATTCAGCAGGCGGTCAGGCAAACAGACGCCTGGTGCATGCTGATCCCGATGGAATCGGGACAGCCAAGGGAAGTGGTTTTGAGTTTTCTGGAGCGTATGCAGCGCTGCGAATCCGGTCAGTTTGGCGAACTGAGAAATAAGCCGGTATTGGTCGTACTATTTCCACAGAGCCCGGACAATAGCCTGCTTACATGCCTGGAGCATGTTGATCGTTTCTGCCGCCATACGGGGATTACCTTATTTGATTATTTCAGCGTNAACACATGGAACCTCGATTACATTAAAGTGTCCGCCTATTCGGCAAGCAAGGTCATGGGTTTCGGCAGAAAAACAGGAACCTCGGGAACCAGGAAACGACAGCGATCGAATGAGCCAAATCTGCAGGTCGGGAGGCAATAATTTGCGAAACCGGGTATCAACAGGTTATGCATCGGCATTGTTAACCGTTATGGTCTGGGGAACAACGTTTACTTCAACAAAGATCCTGCTGCGCGATTTCTCCGCTTATGAGCTATTGTTTATCCGAAGTCTGATTGCCTTTCTTGTTCTTAGCATAGCAAAGCCGCAAAAGCTTGTACTTCGGGAAAAAAAGCATGAACTGCTCTTTGCCTGCGCGGGGCTTTGCGGCATTACTTTGTATCATCTGTTGGAAAACTATTCCCTGTTGTTCACTTCTGTAGCGAATACCAGCCTGATCGTCGCCACATCGCCTTTTTTTATCGCCATCCTCTCTTCTGTCTTCCTCAAAGCGGAAAAACCGGGACCGGCGTTCTATCTGGGTTTCCTGCTAGCGCTTACGGGAACGGCGCTCATCAGCTTTAACGGCAGGATCGTTTTGGCGTTAAATCCCACGGGCGATATTTTGGCATTGTGCGCGGCGCTTAGCTGGGCCCTGTATTCTATCCTGTCCAAATTGCTTAGTATGCATGAATATGGGACGCTGCAAATCACCAGGCGTATCTTTGGATATAGTTTACTATTCCTGCTTCCGGTATTCTTTTTTTCCGGGTTTCGGCTAAGTCCAAGCTTGCTCATCAAGCCGGTGAACATACTCAATTTTCTGTATCTCGGCGCCGTCGCTTCTGCCCTATGCTTCGGGACATGGAATTATGCCATCCGGACGCTTGGCGCGCTGAAGACTTCCGTATTCATCTATTTAATCCCCGTGATATCGGTTACGGTATCGGCGATTGTCCTCCGCGAACCGGTTACGTGGATACTGATAAGCGGCGCCGCGTTGACGCTATCAGGCTTATTTCTTTCGGAATACAAGAGTTTTCTGCGGAGGGGCGGGCAGGGCAGAACAACCGATACTTCCGGGCAGGCTTAATCCCAGTCCTGTGCTGCGAGTGTTTCTTGAAGCTGCTTCAGTTTTGCTTTTCTTGCCCGGTAATCCGGTATAATGCTTTCCACCTGTGCCCAGAAACGCGACGAATGGTTCAGTTCCATGATATGGGCAAGCTCATGCACGACGACATAATCAATCACATCCTCTTCCGCCATCATCAGCCTCCACGAAAAGTTGAGGCTTTTTTTGCCTGAACAGGAACCCCAGCGCGTCTTGGCGCCGGTGATGTGAAAGCCGGCGGGAGATACTTTCATTCGCTTTGTATATATTTCCAGTTTTGCTTCGATGATCCGCCTTGCGGTCAGCCTGTATATCCCAATGACAGCGGCTTTGATCCCGTCCGCCGGCAGCCCGGGAGGGAGCACGAAAGAAGAACCGCCAAATCCGGGATTTTCCCCTTCTCCGGCAACGATGGGATATGGTTTGCCGCAGAGCCATACCGTATCGCCGTAACGCAGCAGAAAAGCAGCTTTTTCATCCCGCAGCCTTTCGCGTTTCGCTACACGGGATTCGATCCAGTTCTTCTTCGCCGCAACGAATCTGTCGATGTAATGTTTTGACATGTGCAGGGGCGCCCGAACCTCCACCATGGCTTCTTTCGTGATGTGAATGGCCAGAGTCTTTCGTTGAGATCGCACCAGTCTGTAAGGCGGCGCCTGCTCGGCGCCGCCTTGCCCGGATTTAGGATGCATAGGGGGACTCCCGTATTCTTCCGGCCCGCGAATGCCTACCAAATCCTGACCCGCTCCTCCGGGGCAAGGTACATCCCGTCGCCGGGTTGGATATCCCATACACGATGAAACTCCCCGCTATTTTGAATGACCCGGTTGACACGCGTTTTATTGGCGGCATGTACGTCAAACTGCGAAAGCAAAAGAGCGAAATCCCGGTAAGATGTATACACCCAGCAGCGCGCCAAATTGGTAAACATGGCTTGATAATCCGCTTCGTTCACTTCACGGCGGGCGACTTCCGTGATACAGGTCAGCGCGCCCAGGTCGGCGATGTTTTCACTGAGGGTGAGGCTGCCATTGGTTGCGATACCCGGCGCCGCCTCAACACCGTCGAAGAATCGGACGACGTCTTCACACAGGCCGTCGAAAGTGCGGAAATCCTCCTCCGCCCACCAGTTGGCCGCATTACCGTTTTCGTCAAACTTTGCGCCGTTATTATCGAAGCTGTGGGTGATCTCATGGGCGATAACGAAACCTATTCCGCCCAGATTCTCCTCTATACTGGCGTTAATATCATAAAAGGGCGACTGCAGGATACCCGCCGGGAAAACGATTTCATTAGCGGCCAGATTGTAATACGCATTCACCGTAAAGGCGCTCATGGCCCATTCGGATTGATCCACAGGCTGATCCTGTTTCTCCAGGAGGGATAAGCGTGACTTTCTGGTAATAGCGACCACATTATCAAAATAACTGCCGCCTTCTTCCGGGCCCTTGAACACGATATCGTCGAGAAAATCATCCCGCTTGTCCGGATAGCCTATTTTCATGCGCATGGAGTCCAACTTAAGCATGGCCATCTTTTTCGTAGCTTCCCCCATCCAGTCAAGCTGCGTCAGGCGGTCTTTGTATACGGTAACAATCGTATGGATCATATTCTCAACGTCCGCTTTGGCTTCATCTGAAAAATATTGTTCGATATAGATTTCTTCGATATAAGACGCCATCAGGCTCTGGACGGCTTGCGAAGCGATCTCTTCCGGCGCCTTTTCACCCTGTACACCGGTAAAGAGCTGCATAAACGCGTTATCCGCCTTTTCAAATTCCTCATTCAAGAATGGGCCGAATGACAGGATGACCGACAAGCGGAAAGAGGCTTGCAGCGAAGGAAAGCGATCTTCGGCAAAGTAGGCGGCATAGGCTTCCAGTATGCCGGGGTCGTTGACAATCACGCTTTCTACGCTTTGATATCCGTCTTCCAGCAGGAGGCTCTGCAGATCCAGCATGGGAAAGAGCGCCTGTACCTCTTTCATGGTAAACACATTGTATACTTTATCCACGTTCGAATAATCCTGCACATCCAGCATTTTCGTCGACAGCTCCTGCTCNANCAGGAAAAANAAGCGCGCCGATTCTGCCGCAGCGGCGTCGTCCAGCCCTGACAGCCCGAACAAGCCGGTCAGATAGTCGAGATAGATTTGCTGAGCAGACGCATATTCCGCAGTGTANTACTCTTTCGGCAAGGAAATNGAGGGGCTGCTGACNGTCATAATATAGCGGCTGCTATTCTTCAGGTCGANTTGCGGCGTGAAACCAAATAGCATGGTTGCGCCTGTCTCCTCCATCATTTCGCGCCGGATCAGCAGCAAGTCTTCAAGGCTTTTTGCTGCGCNGATCGCATCCAGATACGGCCGGATCGGCTGGATTCCCGCCGCGTTACGCCCTTCATAATTCATAATATTGCGGTAAAGGGCGGCGATTTTGGCTTCAGGGCTTCCCTGTTCCGGCGTGCCGTCCAGTATCGAAGTGATAATCTGACTGACGCGATTGGCATTCGTGTTGCTCAGGTCGCCAAATACGCTGTTGGAAGGCTCGCCCGGACGGATACGCATCGAAGCAAGCGCTTCGCTATTCACGGCAGCATAGAAATCATCTTTCGGGTTCGTACCGGAGACAGCCCATAGACGCTGCAGATAGGTTTCCAGCTCTTCCGCGCGAATAGGCTCGTTGGGATACAAGTTACCACTCTCGCCAACGGTGAGGATCCCGGCTGTGTTCAGGTTGTCAATCTCGGATTCCACCCATGCAGGCAGATCGCTAAAGCTTACATCCGGTTGAGCCAGGCGGCTGTAGTGCGCGTTCATCGGTTCCAGCTCGCCGAACGCGCGGCTTAACAAGGCAAGGGCTTCCGCCCGCGTGATCGGTTGTTCGGGTAGAATCCGGCCATCCGCGTAGCCATGCAGCAGAGCGCCCTCAAGCAAAGGGTTATAGGCGCCCGCCGCCTGGCTGATACGTTCGGCTGCTTCGTTTCTGCTGAGATACGCGGGCGCGTCCGACGCAACGGCAACCGGCGCTATGGCGAATACCATAACCAGCGTCAACACCCATGTGATCTGCTTAATGAATAGTTTCCTGTTATTCATTTGATTCTCCTCCGATCATATAGTTCATTGAAAGAACATTCTACATGATTATATACATACTTTCATAAATTAACAACTCCTTTGCCACTTGAATCAGGACACGTCTTCAGGCATAATGAAATAAGCAGCGCCTCATTCGTCAGGAACAAGCAAGCGTTTTACGGGCGGGAGCGGGGACAAGCATGATCTACCACAATATCCGAAGCGGAATATTTATTTCCCGGCCGAACAGGTTTATCGCAGATGTAGACATCGATGGCCGGACAGAAATCTGCCATGTCAAAAACACCGGAAGATGCAGGGAGCTGCTGATTCCCGGGGCAAAGGTATATGTGAATCAGGCGGATAATCCGGCCCGTTCAACAAAGTATGACCTGGTTTCCGTATACAAAGGCGGACGCCTGATCAATATAGACAGTCAGGCGCCAAACAAGGTTTTTTTGGAATATATGCAAGCAGAGCGCCTGATCGCCGGCGTCACTTCGATACGAGCTGAAGCGAAATATAGAGATTCGCGCTTCGACTACTATGCAGAGGCGGAGAAACGCGGTATTTTTATTGAAATAAAGGGTGTGACGCTGGAGGAGGACGGGGCCGCCCTCTTTCCGGATGCGCCTACGCTGCGTGGCGTAAAGCATTTGAACGAGCTGGCAGCCTGCATAGGTGAAGGGTATGAAGCCCGCGTGGTCTTTGTGATCCAGATGCGCGGCGTACGATACTTTACGCCAAACCGGAAAATGCATCCGGCATTCGGCGAGGCGCTGGCAGCCGCCGCCCGCGCCGGCGTCAAGGTTAGCGCCTGGGACTGCGACGTGACGAAGGACAGCCTGACGATCAGGCAAAGCGTCCCGGTGCGGTACAGCGCGGAATCGGATCGCGTATTGTCTTAGCGCTACCTTGTTTATCCTCGCAAAACGGTGAAATCTAAGGATCGGAAAAGATTCAGCAAAATATCAGAATATTTTCAGGTTAATTTCAAAAAGAACGTTTATAATGAATACGGCGGCAAAACCAATGAACAGACAGGAGAGCGAATCATGAGCGGAAAAAAAACAAAAGCAGCAAGGAAAGCCGGAACCAGGCCTGACAAGCAACAAGCAAAAAGCAAGATAATCGCTAAAAAGAAAACTTCAAAAAAAGTCTTTTGGATTTCATTTACGCTTTGTGTACTTGTTATCGTAGTCATTGCCGTAATTTCCTTCATCAATAGGGATACTTCAAGCAATGACACTGCCGGCGCAGAACTGTTTCCCTATAGCGAAGGCATCGATGAAAGCGGCTTTTGGAAAGACACTGCGGCGCTTGATCATGTT
>WRNN01000053.1 GCA_009776595.1 Clostridiales bacterium | reverse complement strand
TTTGTGGCTTCCGCCTGCCAACAAAGCGGCCGACTGGAAATCGATGGGCTACGATCCTTACGATTATTACGACCTCGGTGAGTTCGACCAGAAAGGCGGAACGCCGACATGGTTCGGCTCCAAAGACGAATTACTCGATCTCATCCGGTCTGCGCATACCCTGGGACTGCAAGTGTATGCCGACCTTGTGTTCAATCATAATAGCGGCGCGGACGCAATGGAACGCAATCCGACGGACAACCAGTCGCGCTGGACTAAGTTTGTTCCGAAAAGCGGCAAATTTCCGCGCGACTGGATGTGTTTCCACCCGAACCCATATGAAACCTGGGATAACGAGATGTTTGAAGGCATGCCGGACATGTGCCACCGTACGCCCTTCGTCTACACGGAAGTGATCAACTATGCGCGCTGGCTGCTGGAGGAAATCGGCTTTGACGGATTTCGCTATGATATGGTGAAAGGTTACGGCGGCTGGATGGTCCGCTCGATTCAAGAGCTCCGCATACTGCGCGAGGGCAAAAGCTTTAAACCTTACGCGGTGGGCGAATGCTGGGATAGCGATCGCACAATCAAGGAATGGCTCGATGAAGCCAACGCCTGGTCGGATAACCCGGTTGGCGCTTTTGATTTTCCGCTGCGCTGGCGTTTGCGCGAGTTGTGCGATAACTATGGTTTCCGCCTGCGAACGCTGTCCGAACATGGCGTATTGATGTGGGACCGGCCAGGGCAAGCCGTTACGTTCGTCGAGAACCATGACGTGGTCCGGGATACGCCTATTCTGAACGATAAGCTGCTGGCTTACGCGTTTATCCTTACCCACGAAGGCTACCCCTGCGTATTTTGGCAGGATTATTTCAACGGGGAGCTGGCGCAGCCGAATAACCGGAATGGAATAGACGCGCTGATTAAGGTGCATGAACGAAACGCCGCGGGCGACGCGCAAGTCCTGCTGGCGGATGACGATCTCTACATCATGCAGCGTTCTGGCGTAGGGGATCAATCCGGCCTCCTATTCGTACTGAATAACCGGGGAAGCTGGAACGGCAGCCGGGTGAAGACGCGTTGGAGTAATAAACGCTTCATNCCCGTAGCCTGGTACGGCCGGGATCTAGGCAAGCCACAGGAAAAATGGACAGACGGCTCGGGCTGTGCGGATTTCTGGGCCGCACCACGCGGTTATGCGGTATATGTACCTGTTTAATACATAATAAGGAAAGAAGGGATACTATGGCTTTTTGTGAATTTTGCGGCAAGCAAATAGAGGATGGCACAGTATGTGAGTGCGAGGACAGCCGGGCGCACAGGCTTTCTGCACAAGCACCGCCGCCACCAACACCGGACGCGGTTCCATCAGACGCACCGCAGCAGACTCCGCCGCAATCCGCAGCGGCAGCACAACAGGCGGGGCATATCGCGCAATCCTTGAAAAAACTATGCATGGACGGTATGCATACAGTTTTAACATTTTTCAAAAGCCCGTCAGCAGCGGTAAGCGCGGCATGTGAAGCGGAGAATTTTATACAGGCATTATTTTTCCTTGCTGTGAAAGCTCTCGTCATAGGCATTTTTGTACCGCTTACTCTGTCGTCAGCTGTAAAGAGTCTGCTCGGTTACTTTGGGATGGGCGGCATGAGCGCCGGAGATTATTTCGGTACATTCCTGCGCGTGATATTGTTCAGCGTGATAACTGACGTTGTTTATTTCGGGGTGGCTTTTGTCGCGGGTAAGATCCTGTTCAAAAGCGACGTTACCGCAAAAGGACTTTTGGGCGCGACAGGCGCAGCCAGCTTACCTGTCACCGTGACGTTCTTCATCTCATGCCTGATAATAAACGTGAGTCTGCAAGCGAGGTTGATTGTTTTTGGCGTGTTGGTGTGCTATTGCCTTGCGACAGGCGTTATCGCGCTCAATGTCACATTGAAACTGGAACAGGACAAATTTTTGTATACCCAATCGCTTGTATGGGTCGCCATAATTGTGATCCTCTTCATTGGAATTCAAAACGCGATTTCCGGGATGCTTTCCGGCTTCCCGTATCTTGGCTTATTCTAAATCCAAATTTCAAGGTGGTTTGAATAATAGGACAGCGCTTTGCTGTTCTTGACAGATGAGCAAAANTGGGCTATATTAAATTTACATTTTATTTCTGCCGGAGATAGGAACTATGTACATCAAGAGAGCAATTGAAAGCATCATTCAAAGAATATCCGATACTTTTCCTGTACTGCTTGTCACCGGACCACGGCAAGTGGGAAAAACGACAACGCTAATCTATCTTGCGGAAGAAGGACGGAAGTATGTNACGTTAGACGACCCCGACGTCCGCATGCTGGCAAAAAACGACCCGGCTTTGTTTATGCAGCGATATGTTCCGCCGCTGATTATCGATGAGATTCAATATGCGCCTGAGCTTTTGCCATATATTAAAATCAGCGCAGATCAGAGTCGAAAGAATGGAAGCTTCTGGCTTACCGGCTCACAGATGTTTCATATGATGAAAAATGTCAGCGAATCGTTGGCCGGCCGCGTTGGTATTGTTCGTTTGCTTGGTTTATCGCAAAGTGAAATTGGGGGCGTTTCTTCGGAAGCATTTACTACCGAACCGGAAAGACTAATGACCCGGCTGGAAAAAACGATGAAGAAGAGCTTAATGGAAATCTACCAATTCATTTTCATGGGTTCAATGCCTGCGCTGTATGGGGATAACCCGCCTGTGCTATCCGATTTTTACAGTTCTTATATCAATTCCTATCTGCAGCGCGACATCAAAGAATTAACACAGGTTGCCGATGAAATGGCATTTTTCAACTTTATGATAATCGTGGCTGCAAGGACGGCGAAGCCGGTCCAATATGAGGAAATCGCTAAGGAAGTGGGGATCACTTCTCCAACTGCAAAAAAATGGCTGTCCATTCTTGTTTCGTCAGGCGTGATAGCCCTGGTTCAGCCTTATCATAACAACGTACTTAAGCGGGTCGTTAAGTCTCCGGTTCTTCATTTCCTTGATACCGGCTTGTGCGCCTATCTGCTTAAATGGGCTGATGCAGAGACTTTGGAACGCGGGGCGGCTTCCGGCGCGTTTTTTGAAAGCTTTGTGTTTTCCGAAATATATAAAAGTTATTTAAACGCAGGGCTCGATCCGCCTATTTATTATTACCGTGACCGCGACCGAAAAGAAATAGACCTTCTGCTGTATCAAAATGGAACACTGTTCCCTATTGAAATGAAAAAAGCAGCCTCTCCGGGAAAAGCATCAATCAAGCATTTCAAAGTACTGAATCCGGTTTCTGAACCTGAACGCTTCGGTGCATTGGAACAGCATAAAGTAGAAATCGGCGCAGGCGCGGTTGTGTGTATGGCAAGCGATTTGCTTCCTGTCGATGACAAGAATTGGTATGTTCCCGTGTGGCTGATATAGAACGGTAACACGTGCACAGGTCATCCCGAAACGATGCAAAACCGTAGCCCGCAGTCCTTGACAAAACGCGGGAACCGTTGGTAAAATAGAGTTTGTGTCAGTGGTTTTTTAAGACACGATACGATGTGCTCATAGCTCAGCTGGATAGAGCAACGGCCTTCTAAGCCGTCGGTCCTGGGTTCGAATCCCCGTGAGCACGTTTGTGGTGGTTGTGGCGAAGTGGTTAACGCACCGGATTGTGGCTCCGGCACTCGGGGGTTCAAGTCCCCTCAATCACCCTCGGCTCAAGCTTTGATCTAGGTTCCAAGAGTTTCCAGGTAGGGGACTTGAACGGGCGGACGAGCAATTAGCAAGCACTCAATCACCCTTAGCCCAGGCCTTGGTCCACAAAAGCATTGACAGATTTGGGGTGTAGCCAAGTGGTAAGGCACGGGACTTTGACTCCCGTATGCGAAGGTTCAATCCCTTCCACCCCAGCTATTTTGTTGCCGGTGTTTTGCGGGCGTGGCGGAATTGGCAGACGCGCTGGACTTAGGATCCAGTGGATCTATCCATGCAGGTTCAAGTCCTGTCGCCCGCATTCAAAGAAAGCCGAACCGGAAAGCAACGCTGAGGAGAGATCCACGCATGAAGATGGGCAATTTTAGAACTTTATTTAGCAGCAAAAGTACGGTTTCGCGTTATGAACTGCAGACCTACGCCGAGGATAGCCCGCATGCCGAGATCTACATCCCGGAGTTGTTTGAACGCACAATTTTAAAACATATTATATGCAATAATACGGCGACAAGCGTGTCCAATTTTCAATATCCGCTATTGCTGGGGATCCAGGGACCCTATGGCTATGGCAAGACATTTATGGTAAAACAAATTTGCAGAAAAAACCGTATACTGTTATCCACCTTATCTTCTTCCGATCTTAGCGGTGGTTACGAAGGGGATTCCAAAAAACATCTCAAGAGCGAATATGAAAAAATCTGCTTTGCGGTCGCGAACAGTAATTCCTGCGGCGCCATGCTGATCGACGATTTTCACTTGACGATAGCTACAGAAGAGAACGTGGGAAAAACAGTGAATTCCAATCTGCTGGCTTCTTATCTGATGAATCTGTGTGATAACCCGGAAGTGGACAACATCAGGGTCCCGATTATCATGACGGGCAACAATTACAGACGCGTGTATCCGGCTTTACTGAGGGACGGCAGGATGGACATCCTCACCTGGAGCCCGTCCATCGAAGATATCACCCCGATTATTCAGCAAATCTTTCACGCTAAATTTGAGGGCATCGACGATGAAGTGATCTTGAGCATGATACGGCAATATGCGGACATGAACCTGGCTTTTTTTGAGCAAGTGTCGCAAGACTTGATGAACAGTACGATCGCGCAGACGATAGGGGAATTCAAAGAGAATAAAGGGGTTATGACCATTGCGGAGTTAAGCGATTCGGTGAAAAAGTCCCTGCCTTCCATTGAATTGACCGAAGAGCGTCTGCTGGACGTCTGCCGGATCAGGAAAGAGGCNATANTGATTGATTTTGAAAGCCAGGCGAAAATCAGGNTATAGACAGGTTTTTTTAGCGAAAAAGTATGATATACTANAGAAAAAATGTGATAAAACGTTCGCGTTTTAAGGATAGTGCAACATGTGCGAAAAAGCTGGAAGTGATTCGTACACGAACGACAGTCGGAGCAGACTTGAACACAAGGAACTGATACAAGAGAAACTCAGCCTGGTGGTACAGGCTTCTAAAATCGGCTTGTGGGATATCGATATAATTAGGGATGCGAAATTTGACGTATCCTATATTGTCACGTGGTCGGACGAGTACAGACAAATGTTGGGATATAAAGACCGGAATGATTTCCCTGATGGGTTAGCCAGTTGGCGCGACCGGCTGCATCCTGACGATAAAGACAAGGTTTTGCAGGCCTTGGATAAGTATTTGCTAGATCAGACGGGCAGGGCCCGATATGATGTTGAGTATCGGTTTCTCAAGAAAAATGGCGAATACGCGTATTATCATGACTTTTGTGAAAGAATGCCTGATAAGGGCGGCGGCGACGCCCACATCGTAGGCGCTTTGACGGAAACCACCGGGCAGCGGCGTCAGGGACAGCTTCTGCAAGCGCTTAATAACGCGGTCGCTTCGCTGCTCACCACAGACGACGAGGCGCTTTTCGAAACCGTACTCATGCAATGTATGGCGGCAATCGGCGATTGTCTTACGGCAGATCGCGTTCAGTTATGGCGAAATGAAATGCAGGACAATGTCTTTTGCTTTGTCCATAAGTATGAGTGGCTTTCCGAATTCGGCCAGCAGTTTGGACCCTGCGCCGTTGGTCTAAACTTCCCCTATACCACTATACCGGAATGGGAAGAAACGCTTTCGCGCAACGATTGCATAAACGGTCCCGTATCCAAGCTTTCACAAGCGAACCAGATTTTTTTAGCTCCCTACGGCATGAAATCCATCGTCGTGATCCCTCTTTTCTTTCACGAGCACTTCTGGGGCTTCTTCAGTATAGACGACTGTCGAATTGAACGTTCTTTTTCAGAGCAGGAAATCGATATCCTACGTTCCGCAGGCCTGATGATGGTCAGCGCTTTTGACCGTATCAAACAAACAGCCGTGATTAACGAAATTCATCAGCGAACAAGGCTTATGCTGGACGCGACGCCCTTGTGCTGCACNCTTTTTGATACGGATATTCACTGTATAGACTGTAATGATGAAGCGGTGAAACTGTTCCAGCTCAAAGATAAACAGGAGTATCTGGAGCGCTTCTTCGACCTCTTTCCCGAATATCAGCATGACGGGCAGCGATCCAGGGAGAAAGCCATTGCGACGATCAGGGAAGTCTTCCAGACCGGCAGGTTCTTCAGCGAGTGGATGCATAAGATGCCGGATGGCACGCCTGTACCAGTCGAAGTCACCCTTGTCCGGGTAAGAGACGGCGACAGTTATGTCGTGGCTGGCTTCACCCGCGACTTACGGGAACACAACCGGATGATGAAGGATATCGAGCAGCGCGACGCCTTGTTCAGCGCGGTGAATAACGCGACGACCTACCTGCTTCAGGCGGAAGTCGACGAGTTTGAAAGCGCCCTGTGGAGCAGCATGGGTATGATGGCCTATGCCGCGGACGCCGACCGCGTGCGCCTGTGGAGAAACTATGAAGAAAACGGGGAATTGTATTGCACGCAGATGTATGAGTGGGCGGAGGGCGTCGAACCGACACAGAACACTACTGTTTCCCTGGATGTGTCTTATCGTTTGGATCTGCCGGGCTGGGAAGAGACCCTTGCCCGCGGGCAATGCATCAATGAAATTGTCAGAAAAATGCCTCCGGAAGAAGGAATGCGTTTTGCCGACCAGGGAATTCTATCCCTGTTAATCGTGCCGGTGTTTCTGCGGGATAAGTTCTGGGGCTTCGTTGGTTTTAACGATTGCCACCAGGAAAGGCTGTTTACCAAAAATGAGGAATCCATTCTGTGGAACGGCAGTTTATTGATCACCAACGCACTCTTACGCAATGAGATGACCCAAGAGCTTGCTACGGCTTTGGAGAAGGCGCAGGCCGCCAGTGAAGCAAAAGGTTCTTTCCTTTCCAACATGAGCCACGAGATCAGAACGCCGCTCAACGCGATCGTGGGAATGACCATGATCGGTAAAACCGCTCCAAACACGGAACGAAAGGATTATGCTTTTGAGAAGATTGAAGAGGCCTCCTCCCATCTACTCGGCGTCATCAACGATATCCTGGATATGTCAAAAATTGAAGCGAATAAACTGGAGCTGTCCTTTGCGGAATTCAGCTTTGACAAAATGCTGCAGAATGTCGTGAACATCATCGGTTTCCGCATAAACGAAAAATCACAAAAACTCACGGTCAATCTCGACCCCAATATACCGGAAAGATTCGTGGGAGATGATCAGCGGCTGGCGCAGGTGCTGACCAACCTATTATCCAACGCGATTAAGTTTACGCCTGAATCCGGCGCCATTACAATGAACCTTCACTTGAAAGGAGAGGAAGACGGGCTTTGCCAGATAGAGATCACGGTTGTCGATACCGGTATCGGGATAAGCCCGGATCAACAGCAGCGCCTCTTCAGCTCATTCGAGCAGGCGGAGAGCAGCACATCGCGCAAGTATGGAGGCACAGGGCTGGGCCTCGCAATCTCCAAGCGCATCGTCGAACTGATGCAGGGAGAGTTTTGGGTTGACTCCGGATTGGGCAGAGGATCGACCTTTGGCTTTACGGTCAAACTGAACCGCGCGCCGGACGACGGCTCAATGTTGGCCGCGGATACCCGGTTACAGGATATCCGTATGCTGGTCGTTGACGCCGAAGCGGAAGTATTGGACTATTTCAGGAGCCTCACGCAGAAAATGAGCTTATTCTGCGACACTGCTTTGACGGGACAGGAGGCGCTTGCCCTGTTACGCGAAAAGGGACCTTACGACATCTGCTTTGTGGATTGGAAAATGGACGATATGGACGCCATCGAGCTGGCTGCCGCCATACGAACGCTCGGCGTAAAAGAACCTGTGCTTGTCATGGTCT
>WRNN01000052.1 GCA_009776595.1 Clostridiales bacterium | reverse complement strand
TTGGCTAGCAGCGCTGCAATTAGACTCTTGTAGAATGACAGGAAAAGGAATATAATTATTGAGTTGTGGACAAAGCCTCGAGCGATTTGTCCCCTTTCCGGCCGAATACCGCAGCGGGAAGGGCGCACGTTCGAGTTCTTTTTGTGAATACAGCAGGATTCGGCAAGATTCGTATAAGGAAGGAAACGGGGATATGGAACAGAACACACAGCCCGCGGACAGAACCATCCAGTTTGCGGAAGACGGGATCATTCGCCTGATGTACAGGTATTCATTACCGTCGATCGTAGCGATGCTGACGATGATGATGTTTAACCTCATTAACATGGCTTTCGTCGGACGCAGCGTAGGCGCGCCGGGCATCGCCGCCATAGCGATCAGTATGCCCCTCATGATGATCCAGGGTTCGATCAGCCAGTTGGTTGGCAANGGCTGCGCCGCACTGGTATCCATTACGCTGGGGAAGGGCGACAGGGAAGGCTCTCAGGGGATCCTGGGCTGTTCGCTTGCCGTCAGCCTTATGGTAGCGGGTATTAACATGGTACTGGGATTTATGTTTATGACGCCGCTTTTGCGCGCCTTCGGCGCCAGCGAAGCCATATTGCCCCTGGCCCGGGACTACATGGCGATCTCCCTGTTTGGCATGGGTTTCAGCGCGATCAGTACGATGAACCCTATCCTGCGTATCGAGGGCTTTCCCCGGCAGGCCATGTATACCATGCTCTGCAGCACCTTGCTGAATTTTGCTTTTGCCCCTTTGTTTATTTTTGTTTTCCACATGGGGATCAGAGGCGCCGCTCTCGGTTCGTTTTGCGCCCAGATCGGGTCCGCGTCCTGGATATTCCTCTTTTTGATCAATAAAAAACGCGTCGTCCGGCTGGAATGGAAGTTTATCCGCATCCGCCTCCGGACGATTCAGGAAGTCATGCAGCTCGGACTGCCGACCTTTCTGATGCAGATCACCCAGAGCCTGCTGTCTGTCGTCATGAATACCAGTCTGGGCACTTATGGCGGCGATATCGCCATATCCGCCTGGGGCGTTACCAACAATATCAATAATGTCGTCGCCCAGCCGATATTTGGCTTGAACCAGGGAATTCAGCCGATCATCGGCTACAACTATGGCGCGAAGAACTACCGGCGGGTGAAGCAGACGCTGATTTACGCCCTGACAGCGGCGACGATCTTTTCCGTGGTCAGCTGGATATTGATCTGGCTTTTTCCGGAGCCGATCATCGCGTTCTTTAACAGCGACCAGGAGCTGATCCGGATCGGCAGCCGCATGTTGATTATCTTCAGAATGTGCATATTTGTCGTCGGGTTTCAACAGGCCGGCGCTTCCTATTTTCAATTCTGCGGCCAGCCGGGAAAATCGATTTTTCTCACCATATCCCGGCAGGTATTGATTCTGATTCCCTGTATCCTGATTCTCCCGAGATTCTTCCAACTGGATGGCATCCTTTACTCCGGGCCGGTATCCGACGTCGTCTCTACCATACTGACCGCGTTCTATGTTTTTGCCGAAGTGAGAAGGCTGAATAAGCTGATCGCGCAAACGGAATCGGAACCGAAAGCAGAGGCTGATACGGCGCTTGATCCGGCTTGAGGCAGTTTCATTTTCAGGTTGTATAATGCATAGCGCAGGAGGAAGAAACCCATGGCGACAAATACCGGGACGGTGGACAGAACCGGCCGCTTAGGCGAAGACAGCATTCTGAAATTGATGATCAAGTTTTCGCTGCCTTCGATCGTGGCGATGATCGTCGCCTCCTCCTATAATCTGATCAACATGTCCTTCATCGGACGGGCTGTCGGCCCCTTGGGCATTGCCGCCATTGCGGTATGCCAGCCGATTTCCATGATCCAGAACGCGATCAATCAGCTTGTAGGGAACGGCTGTGCCGCAGGAGTGGCGATACGCCTCGGGCAGGGCGACAATGAGGGATCAAGGCAGCTGTTAGGCAGTTCGTCGGCGGTCAATATCGTTGTAGCCGCTATCAACGTGATCATCGGACGACTGTTTATGACCCAATTCCTGGTGGCTTTTGGCGCCAGCGAAGCGATACTGCCATATGCCAGGACCTATCTGAGCATTACGCTGTACGGCATGCTGCTTTCCTGCTTTATGACGATGAACCCAATCCTGCGCATCGAAGGCTATCCCGCCCGGGCGATGATCACCATGCTGCTCAGTACTGTGGTCAATCTGATTTTCGCCCCTACCTTTATTTTTGTTTTCAACATGGGGATCCGGGGCGCAGCCCTGGCTACGCTCTTTGCGCAAACGGCGACCGGTTTATGGATATTGCTCTTTCTGACAAACAAAAAAAGGACGATACGGCTGCAGTGGAAGTATTTTCGCATACGGCTCAGCCATATCCTGTACGTGATGCATCTTGGCCTTCCCAACTTTCTCATGTCCCTTACCCAAAGCATGCTCTCCGTCACCATGAATAACACCCTGGGTATGTATGGCGGCGATATCTCCATCTCCGCCTGGGGGATCACGAACAGTATCAACAGTCTGGTGCAGCAGCCGGTTTTCGGCCTGAACCAAGGCGCGCAGCCGATCATCGGCTACAATATCGGCGCCGGGAAACACGCCCGGGTTAAGGAAGCTTTGTTATATTCGCTGGTGTTGGCTACGGTGTTTTCTTCTGTCGGCTGGATTGTCACCAGGCTCTTTCCCGCCCAGATATTCGCATTATTTAATGACGACCCGGAGTTAATCGCGGTGGGAACGCAGATGCTTATCGTGTTCCGGATGTTTATCTTTGTGGTCGGCGTCCAGCAAGCCGGCTCGGCATATTTTCAATATTCGGGAAGGCCGAAGACTTCGGCGCTGCTCACCTTGTCCCGCCAGGTGCTGATCCTGATCCCCTGCCTNTTGATCCTGCCGAGATTTTTTCTGTTTGACGGNATCCTCTACTCCGGGCCGGTATCCGACCTGGCCTCCACGCTGATCACTGTCGTTTTCCTGCTGGTGGAAATCCGGCGCTTAAATAAGCTTATCCGGAAAGAAAAAACTGCCGGGGAGGGGCTGGATGCGGCGCTTTCCGCCGAAGAAGGCCTCGCTTCTGAAGCAGGATAGCCGGGCGGATTTCCGCTCCTGTTGAACAATGCATAGGGTTGTTGTACAATATAAAAAACAGGAAGAACGGGGCTACTCATAAGCATGGAGAAACTGATACTGATTGACGGAAACAGCCTTGCAAACCGGGCTTTTTACGCTGTTCCGCCCCTGACAAACCGGGATGGTTTCGTTACNAACGCCATCTTTGGTTTTGTTAATATGCTGAAAAAAGTGCGCCAGGAGGAAAAACCGGATTATCTCGCGGTAGCTTTTGATGCGGGAAAGACTGTTTTTCGCCACGAAATGTATGCGGATTATAAGGGCAGCAGGAAGGCGACGCCGGAAGACCTGAAGGCCCAATTTCCTGTCTTGCGGGAACTGCTGTCGGCGATGGGGCTTCCCTGGCTGGAGNTGGCGGGNTTTGAAGCGGACGATTTGATCGGAACGCTGGCGGCAATGGGCTGCCGCGAGGGCCTGGAGGTCAGGATCATTACCGGCGACAGGGATTGCTTTCAGCTTATCGGCCCGCAGACGACGGTCTTATTTACCCGCAAGGGCATATCCGAGCTGGAGTACTTCGACGAAGAACANCTGCGGGAGATTTATGGCTTGAAGCCCTGGCAGATTATCGAACTAAAAGGCCTGATGGGAGACAGTTCGGATGATATCCCCGGGATACCCGGCGTCGGCGAAAAGACGGCGCTTAAGCTTCTGGCGGATCACGAAAGTGTAGAAGGCGTATTGGCTGCGGCGGGACAATACGCAGGCAAAAAGCTGGGCGAGAAGCTGACAGAATATCAGGACTTAGCTTTACTCAGCCGCCGGTTGGCGGAAATTCGCCTCGATGTGCCGCTGACGGTACGCATCGCGGATTGTAAGCCGGGCGCAGGCGATCGGGAAGAAATGATCCGCCTCTTTCGCTTTCTGGATTTTCGAGGGCTGCTTGCCGAGGCGCTGAAAGCCGGGGAAGAGGACGGGGGCGGAGAAACAACCGGACGCGGAGAAACAGCCGGACGCGGAGAAACGCCCGGACGCGCGGAAACGCCCTCAAGCGCAGAAACGTCCGGGGAAACGCAAGCGGAAAGCGAAGCCGGTCAAACCGCCGCCCTTCCCGCCGAACACGTCCAAGGAAGCCTTTTTGACTCCGCGGAAGATCACATCCTTGATAGAACGCCTCTTTTCGACCAGGTAGCCGCCAAGCCGATCCGCGACGCCGCAGCGCTGACGGACTATCTGTCCGTGCTCAAGGAGGGCGGCAGGCTCTATATCCTGCCTATTGTACAGGCGCAGAATAGGCGTTCCTTCTCCTGCTCAGCGTTGGGATTGCTCACGGATGGGCAGGAACCGGCCTTCTTCACAACGGAAGAAGATTTTCGAATCGCCCTGACCGTATTACCGCCCTATCTGGAGAATGCGGCGATCACCAAAGTCCTGATCGACGCAAAGCAGACCTGTCTGTATTTCCGTTCAAAAGGAATACGTTTGGCGCCGCCCTATGAAGATCTGCACCTGATGAGCTATCTCTTGGATCCGGCCAGGCCCTGGCGTATGCTCTTGGGATTGGAGGATCTGGCNCCGGACAGGCTTAGCCGCGTCATGAAGGAAGAAGCAAAGTCAGGCATAAGCTTTTGGANCGCNGAGAAGACGGGCGCCTGCTTGACGGCTATGCGCTATCTTGCCGGAGACTTAAATGAAAGAATGCAGAAAAACAATCTACTGCATCTCTATCAGGACGCCGAAGAACCCTTGGCGTTTATCCTGTCCGATATGGAATGGACCGGAATCGGGATAGATCCGGAGGTTTTGCGGGAGCAAGGCGAGCAATTGAAGGACAAAATAGCGCTTGCGGAAGAGGAAATCTACCGGCAGGCCGGTATGAAATTCAATATTAACTCTCCCAAACAACTGGGGGAAGTCCTTTTTGAAAAACTGAATCTGTCCAGAGGGAAAAAGACGAAAACGGGCTATTCCACCGATGCGGAAACACTGGAATTCCTTGCCGCCGAACACGATATCGCCGCGGAAATCATTGCCTACCGGCAATACGCGAAGCTACAGGGCACTTATGTGGAAGGATTGCTCGCCATCATGGATCCGGAGACGAACAGGATCCATAGTTCCTTCAATCAAACGATTACCGTGACCGGTCGTCTATCCAGCACGGAGCCAAATTTACAGAATATCCCTATCCGCATGGAAGAGGGCCGCCAGATACGGAAGGCCTTTATTCCTTCCCCGGGATGCTGCCTCTTATCCGGCGACTATTCGCAGATCGAACTGCGGATACTGGCCCATCTTTGCGGCGACGAGGCTTTACGGCAAGCCTTCCTGGAAGGGCAGGATATCCACAGCAAAACGGCGGCGGAGGTCTTCGGCGTCGGCGCTGACGAAGTAACTCCCGCATTGCGGCGCGCCGCGAAAGCGGTGAATTTCGGCCTGATCTACGGCATCAGTGATTTTGGCCTTGCCCAGGATCTGGGAATCAGCAGAGCGGAAGCTAAGAATTATATGGACCAATACTTCAGCCGCTACCCCGGCGTGAAACAGTACTTTGACCGGCTTCTCCTGGAAGCGGCGCAAAAAGGCTATGTGGAGACCTTGTTTCACCGGCGCCGATATCTCCCCGAACTTAAGAGCGCGAACTACCATACCCGCAGTTTCGGACAGCGGGCCGCTATGAACGCGCCTATCCAGGGCACGGCGGCGGACATTATGAAACTGGCAATGGTAAAAATAAAGAAACTGCTGGAAGAGGAAGGATTGGGGGAGACCATGGTCCTGCAGGTGCATGATGAACTCTTGTTTGATATGCCGGAAGAAAAAGCGATGCGCATGAAAGAGGAAATCCGGTCGATCATGGAGAATGCGGCTGTGTTGGACGTGCCCCTGCAGGTGGACGTCAAAAAAGGCGCCGACTGGTATACCTTGGAGGATTGTTAAGCATGAAACTGATCGGATTAGCCGGAGGGATTGCTTCCGGGAAGACCATGATTACCGAATATTTGACGGGCCTGGGCGCCCCGGTAGTGGACGCCGACGTGATTTCCCGCAGGATCACAGAGCCCGGCAGCCCGGTTCTCCGGGATATCGCGGAAGCCTTCGGCGAAGACTGCCTTGATGAAGAGGGATGCCTCCGGCGAAAAGAACTGGGCCGGATCATCTTCGGAAATCCGGAAAGCAGGCTCAGGCTGAACCGGATTATGCATCCGCGAATCAGCGAGAGGATACAGGAAGAGATCCGGAAGTATCAGGACGCGGGAGAACCGGTAATCCTCTATTCGGCGCCTTTGCTGCTGGAGGGAGGCAGCAAGGGAATGACAGACGAAGTTTGGCTTGTCGCGCTTGAACCGAAGGAGCAGATCCGGCGGCTGATGGACAGAGACGGGATCAATGAGGAAGAAGCTGCCGCGCGGCTGCGCGCCCAAAGCAGCCTCGAAGAGAAACTGGCGTTGGCTGATAAAGTCATCGACAATAACAGAAGCCGCGAGGAGGCGATGGCGCAGGCGAAAGCCCTATGGGAGGAAGCCTGTGGCCGATAGGAGAAGGCAGCGCAAGGGCAAGCGTAAGAGCATGCGGAAGATACGGCCTTTCCTTATAATCGCCGCTGTTCTTATGGTCGCCGTATTTGTTGCGCGGGATGTCTATGCCTATTGGGCGTCGATTCCCTATTATGATGAAATTGCTTCTCTCTGTCAGGAAATCGGCGAAGAAACGGCTTTGGTGCTGGCAGTCATCCAAACGGAAAGCCGCTTCCGGCCAAACGCGCTGTCCCCGCGGGGCGCCGTAGGCTTGATGCAGATTATGCCCGGGACGGCCAGGTGGATGGCGGACCGGCTTGGGCTTGAAGGTTATGACGACGACAAACTCTATGAACGGGAGTGGAACCTGACCATAGGCATATCGTATCTGCAGTATCTCCGGCGGCAGTTTCCTGACAGCATTCCCGAAGTACTGGCCGCTTATAACGCCGGTCCGGTTAACGTTCGCTCCTGGCTCGACACAGGGAATTGGGATGGAAGCCTTGCGATGGCCGACGACATCCCCTATCGGGAAACAAGGAATTATGTCAAAACGGTAATGAAAGCCTATGACGCGTATCGCAAAATGATCGTGTTGGGATACGACGCGCCTGCCTAACTGACCATCGGATAAGCGGCCATCGGATACCGTTCAATGCCGGCTTCAATCTGCTGGACAAGAGCAGGGGATTGACATATGATAGAGCAGTGGGTGTTCTGAACTTCAAAGCGGGAGTAAGGAAGGGGATTTCATGGCAAAGCCGAAAATTGAGCCTATCGTGACGCTGGCGCAGGTGGAAGCGCTGCAACCGGAGAAAGACAGGATTTTGCATTCCGCGACGCATGAAGAAATCCTGATGGGGGCGACCACAGATATTTATTTCGTGAAAACGCACGAGATCCTCAGCCAAAAGGGCTTGGCGGATACAGTCGTGACCGCGGAAATATTTGCCAGAGGAGAGGGGATAGTAGCGGGCATGGAGGAGACGATCTCTTTGCTGTCTGCGGGTATACCCTCATCCGGGCTGGAGCTTTGGGCCCTGCCGGAAGGCGCCCCTTTCAGCGACAAGGAAGTAATCCTCCGTATCAAGGGCCGGTATACGGATTTCGGCCTTTATGAAACCGCACTGTTGGGCTGTCTGGCCAGCGCCTGCGGCTGGGCTACCGCGGCTTCCCGGGTGAAAGCGGCAGCCGGCGACACGCCGGTTACCTGTTTCGGCGCCAGACATGTACACCCTTCCGTAGCGCCTGTAATGGAGCGGGCGGCGCTGATCGGCGGTGTGGATGGCGCCAGTTGTATCCTTGGGGCGAAACTGGCCGGCAAAAACCCCGTAGGCACGGTGCCTCACGCCATATTCCTCATCATGGGCGATTCGGTCGACGTGGCGCTGGCGTATAACGAACTCATGCCTGCCAGCGAGATACGGACGGTCCTGGTGGATA
>WRNN01000051.1 GCA_009776595.1 Clostridiales bacterium | reverse complement strand
CCGCTCTGTGTCTATACGATGGGGGGGCGCAACCGGCGTAAGAGGCGTAAGAGGCGTAACAGGCGCAACAGGCGTAAGAGGCGTAACAGGCGTATACAAAGAAGGCGCAGGCGCCCGGGCAGACGCGGCGGCGGCGCGCCAAATAGCATATCCGGCCGCGCATAGCAGGAGCATAAAGAGGATCGGGATCAGGAGGGGCCTGCCGATCAGCAGGACGCGATGTCTGTTCATCAGTTTATGTAGATTCTGTCTTCAAGGGCCGCAGTATAAAAACCGGGCCTTAGCGTCAATCCCAGTACGGCGGGCTCCGCTAAATAGCTGCCGGGCATCGCCACGCGTACGTTATAGCGAAAAATCTTTTCTATCGCCTGCGCCTGTTTATAGACGCCAAAAGTCAAACGGTTTCCTTCTTCCGTCAGCAGCCAGACAGGATTTTCATTAGACGCATACGCCGTCATGTCCAGACTCACATACCGCAGGCCGGCCGGAAGATAGTCGACGATGGTATAGCAGCCGTCAGGCGCGTTCTCATCGATACGGAAACGGATCTCTACCTGGATCTTCCCGTTCATCGGAAGGCTTCTGCTCTCCTGTTCGCCCACCGTATAGCTGCGTTGGATGCTGATTTGCTCAGAGGCAGTACTGTCGGCTTCCCCCAGCCCGGCTTCCTGATAGAAGGATTCCCCGATAACCTGACCGCTGACCTGACTGATCGCAAAGCTTTGTCTTTGCTCCGGCGCCAGCGTTAAGGTCAGGCTTGGAGATTTGCTCAAATCAACAGAGATTTCCTCCTCATCTATGGTATAGACAAAACTAGCGGGTTCAGACATATTGTCGCATACTGTGCGAAGCCACAGCAGTTTCTCCAGCAAAAAAAGTTCTTCCTCACTTTGGTTTTCCATGACATATTGATACAGCCCCGAACTTTGCGGCAAACCCAGCATACCGGCGACAACCGCCATCTGTGCCGTCGCTTTCAGCGTCTCCTGCCTATCCTGCCCGATCGAGGCTCGGCTGAGGCCGTCCACTTCCTCCGTCCACTGCCGAAGCAGCTCTTCCGCATAGCCGATGGCTTCATTCCCGTTTCCGATAAAGAGCATCGCGCAGACCAGGTTCAATTTCTGCTGTCCCGTCAATGCCTCTCCCTGATAGCGGTTCTCCCGCAGCGCGCGGCGTATATCTCCCAGGACCGGTTTTCCGCAGGCCGCCATGCCCCATAAGGCTAATGTCCCGTCAACAGAATCCTCTGTCTCCTCCTCGACCATCCGGCTGAAGTACAAGGCCAACTCTTCTTTTGAGAAATAGTCCCCTGCCGCGGACGCCGCCCATACGCTGGTATAGGGATCGGATTCGCTGTAGGGCAAATACGCGACGCCACCGCCGTATAGCTGATAACGCAGGATCTGCTCCCGTTCCCGCCGCTCCTCCTGGTCGGATAAGCTCCACCAATCCAGGCCAAAGGTATTGTGCAACAGTTTCCCCGCCTCCAATGCGGCGATCCGCTGTTCCAGCCGTACAGAAGCTTGACCCGCCAGGGCAGTAAGCCCCCGTATCGCCTGATTTCTATACGTATCGCTGAAAACGACTGTGGTCATCCCTTCATCATTACCGGAAATCCGGTATTCTTCGGTCAGTGGGGCTGCTTCCCGGACACTATGGCTAAGCATGCTTTTTCGAACACTGAAAAACTGTATCACGCTGTCGCTATACTGCTCCCATACGCAATGCACCTGTAACAGATACTCTCCTTCAGGCATGGGGGGCAATTGCAGATTTTGCCAACTGAAGGCTGCGCCGGTCAGCGACTGTGTGAAATCCAGTTCCGGGATGAGGACTGTCCAGGTAACGGTCGCGGGCGCCTCCTCTGCCTGCAATGCGCTCCCCGCTGCCCGCAGGCCGAGGACAGGCTCATCGGTCTCCAGGATCGGCCCGTTGAAGCGGATATCCGCAAAGAAGGGCCGGCTGACCGTGATCGATTCCGAACCGCTGCCAACCCGGATATCCCGTGCGTAGGCTTGCCATATCACCCGCCATTTCGTGATATTATCCGGCAAAGTGAATTCGACGCGTATCCTTCCTTGCGGGTCCGTGTACAGCATGCGAAAAAGAACGGTATCCCGGAAATCATCCCTTTCGCCGCCTCCCTCTCCCCCTTCCGCCATCGATCCGCCGTCGGAGGAAGGATGGCTCACCACCGTCCGGTAGGTATAGTCGTAGGTATTGTAATGAAACACCTGGCTTCCTATGCCGACCCATTGGTCACGCAGCGCGAGTAAAGCCTCGTCGACCAGGTTTAGATTGATGACGCCCTGGACAGGCTGTCCCCGGTGATCCCTTAATTGCAGGTCCAACACTACCGTATCGCCGGGGGAATAGCTCGCTTTGTCCGCTTGCATCGTCACCTGTAACGCCCTGTCCGCGGGATCCGGCAGCGCGCTTACCGCGGACGCAGCCGGTATATAGCGGCTGCCGTCAAAGAAAACAGCCATGATATTGGCGCCCGGCAACTCCCGTTCATCGAATAGGAAGGTATATCGATTCTCTTCGGAAACCTTATAGTCTTTGATGAAGTCTGTCGCGCGATAGAAGAGATACTGCCCTTCTCCGCTGAAAAGGGCTTCTCCCGCATGAAGCTGATAGGCGACGGTTTCGCCCGTCCTGCAGTACTGCGCCCCGTTGTCCCGGTCGAGCCAATACCAGACGTATGGATAAGGCTCATCTCCTGCGGCAGCCCGTCTTGCTTCCGGAAGATAAAACTGCCTCGACGCCGGGCGTCCGGCTCTGTCTGTAAAGCTTATCGTTAATTCATAGGCTTCCGGGTACTGCAGCCTTTCCTGAAACACGGTATCGCCGTTACCCGCGCCGGACCAGGTCCAGCTAAATTCGCTTTCCGGTATTACCTGATACCGGTACTCATACGTCGGCGTCATTTGCTTCGTAAAGGGGTCATAATGCTGCCCTGTTTCGATTTTTTCCCAGAACCGGCGCACAAGGGAAGCCTGCAAAGGAATCGAACCCCGGTATGGCGTCAGGGCCTGCGCGCCGATGTCTCCATCCGGATCGAGGATAGCTTGGATATCCACGCCAAAGGCTTCCAGATCGATGGTAAAATAGTCCTGCCCTTCTCCCTCGCCGGGCTCCGTTTCCATGGGATCCGGCAAGGGCGCGGAAGGCGAACGGGTTGCCGTTCCCCTCAGTTCCAAATCACTGTTCAATACAATGACCTGGCTTTCTCTGTAGATTTCTCCCATTTCCGGAAACGTTGCTACGGCGGATACCCGGTCGCTGCCGATTAAGCCGAACTCGTCCCCTGCGGCTTTTGTGCTGAAGCTGATCTCCCCCTGGGAGCCGGAAGTGATCGTGCGGTCATTCCCAATCGACGATCCGTAGAATAGTATCGATTGTTCCCCCATGGGCGTACCGTCGAAAAAAGCGGTCGTCGCCGTCCATTGGACGTTATCCCCTTTCATCACAACGGGCTTATCTGCCGAAAGGGATAATTTGTATGCCGGCTTTTCATAAATCGCTACTTCAAAATAACTGGCGCAGATTAACGCGTCGTCCAGGTACAGGCCCAGATTGTAAAACCCCGGCGAAAGCACGGGCAGCGTAAGGCTGCCTTGAAAAATGTCTTCTATGACGGCGCAGTCCTGCTCGATGTGCATTTCTGTAACGCCGTTCTCCAGCCGCAGGGTAACATCCCTTACCGGAGGGACAGAGGGGCTTCTTGGCGTCATCAAGCCGAAAAAGTACAGCTTATCCCCCGGTCTGTATATCGGTTTATCCACATAGAGATAGTTCCAGTAATTCTGCGCCGTCCTTCTGTTCTTCAGCCACTGCTGCTGATCCGGATTCCCATATCTGTAGTCCGTATCGGCCAGCAGAATCTGGTCCCCTTCGTGGCGGATATCAAACATCCTCAGCGTCTGACCGGAAGGCAGGTTTTTAGCGTAGGCGAGGCCATTCCCATCCGTGTAGATCCTGTCGCTGTCGTTTATACGGATTTCCGCTTGTTCGGCGGCGAATCCGGTCGAAAGGTCGTTGACCCATATCAGCGCTTCCCTGTCATTGACGCTCATATACGCGCTCAGGTCCGTTATTTGAAAAAAGATTTGCCGGAGCAAGCCGCTTAATCGAAACTCCGCAAGATAAAATCCTTTCGGCAGCGGCTCGGGAAAGATCAGATACCAGGAATAGTCTACCGGTTGGCCGGTCAATACAAAATCCGCCAGGGGCGTAAGCCCTTCCGCGGACACCGGGATGTCATCATTGGCGTACAACCACGCCCGGTCTTTGATTTTTTCCGCCAGCAACTCCTGATATTGCGAGCTGCTTGAAAAACCATACAGGTTTGTCTCTACGTCCGGAGGGGCGCTTTCTTCCGCGTTTTCCCAGGAATTGAAGAAGAATTGGATGGCAGGCGTCTCATCCGGGCGAAAAGCGAGATTCTGTCCCTGGAGGGAAAAGTAGAGATTCTCTTGATCGGGAGAATTTTCGGTATGAAATAGTACCGTCACAGCCTCATCGGTTTTTCCCTGCCCTCCGCTTTCCCTGATTCCGCCAGCAATTTGGATTTCATATACAGTGTTGTAAGCAAGGGGCTGCTCCGGCATGTACAGCGCGCTTTGATTATCCATAACCCAGCTGCCCGGCACAGGCGGACTGAAGCTTACCAGCCTTTCCAGGTCGTCTTTCTCAGGCGCCGCGGTGAAGCGCAGGGCAAAAGAAGTCGTAACCGGCACCATGGTTGTATTCGTCCGCGGCAAGATCTCTCTCAGGCTGAACGCGGCCGCCGTCTGAAAAGCCCAGGTATGCGTGCCTCTCGCGTTTCGATCTGCCAGTGAATTTTCCGGATCGAAGGCAATCCGGTACACGCTGTTTTCTGTCAAAGGAACAGAAGGAACCAGCTCATATTCCAACCCGCCCCTTCTGGCTACCAGTTCGAAATCAAAGGCCGGATCCAGGACGAGCGCTTTTTCTACCAGTTCCCTTGGCAGCGCTTCGGTGGAACTGATCAGAAAGCCTTCGTATAGGTCCATTTTCTCCTCTGCGCCAAGCAGCGGTTTGATGCTGACTACACCGCTGAAACTCTCCGGAAGCGCAAGCGGAACGGGCATATCCTCTTCCCGGAACCGTTCAAGGATTGGCCAAAATGAATTCAGCGCCAGAACCAGAGCAATACAGGCAGCCAGTGCGGGGATCCAAAACCATCGGCCTGCCCTTCCCGCTTTTTTTCTTTGCTCAGCGGAACTGCCCGTTTCGGCAAACCCGCCTTCCGCTATACCCGCTCCGGGTACGGCTTTGTCCATCTCTTCCGCNCTAAGGCCCGCTTTCGTCAGGGCCTCTCTTACGACGCGGTCGTAGCGGGAGGGAACAGCTATCGTCTCCAGCCTCTTCTTCTCCGCCTTCAGGAAAAGATCAATCTTGTCCATCCAATGCGCCTCCCATTTGCTGCCGCAATGTGTCCAAAGCCCGATTCAGCCGGGATTTCACCGTCCCTTCCGGTATATCGAGAAGGCTAGCTATATCCTTATATTCATAGTCCAGATAAAACCGCAGGTAAATCACTTCCCTATGGATTTCCGGCAACTGACTGACGAACTGCCGGAGGATCAGCTCATCTTCGAGCGCCAGCTCGCCGGCGCTTTCCTTGGTCAGCGCTTCTTCAAGCGGCAACGTTTTCGGGTTTTTGCGCCAAAACTCACGGCAGACATTCACGAGTATTTTTCTGCTCCAGGCGGGAAAGGTTTTTGCGCCAAAACTCCCGGCAGACATTCACAAGTATTTTTCTGCTCCAGGCGGGAAACGCCTCGGCAGCGCGCAAGGTATGGATCTTTTCAACGATTTGGAGCGTCATTTGGGCGATCGCGTCCAAAGCGTCGGCCTCATTGCTCAGCAAGGAATAAGCCAGATAATAGTATGACTGCCTTTTTTCCGATAACTGTCTGATCAGGCTGAGCTGTTCGTCGCTTAATCCCATTACCGCCCTCCAGGCTTCTGACATTCTACTAGATGAAAAAAAACCTCCCGGCGTTCCCTGCCGGAACCGGCTACGATGCATATATTATCATAATTCACGTCAATAATATATGAAAATGACGCCGGGTCGGCGTCATTTCGTCGGATCAAACACTTGTTTTCCGCCAACCGAAGCGTATCCGGCCGGCGTTCAAGAAGCATAATTGTCGAAATAGCCCTGGATCAGAATGACCGGCGTGCCTTTATCGCCGCTGCCGCTGACCAGGTCGCANAGGCTGCCGAGCAAATCCGTTACCTGACGGGGCGTGGTTCCCTCGGAGAGNCCGTTGCCTTTCAGATCCAGGTCTTTCTCCCTGATTGCCTGTATCATCGCCTCCCGCGCCTCGTCCCCGGACAAATGCCCCAGTTGATTGTCCAATAAATACTTCATCTTCAGCTCATTTGCCGTACCCGAAAGGCCGGGCGTATAAGCCGGAGACACAACCGGATCCGCAAGTTCCCATATTTTCCCGACNGGNTCNTTNAACGCCCCGTCGCCAAAAACCATAACCTCGACCTTCTTCCCCGTCAGTTCATAGAGTTTCTGCCAAACGGCGTCGACTACCTCCTGGCTTCTCTCGGGAAAGAGTTTCACGGAATCCTCCGTCGCTTTATTGGAGCCCAACAAACCATAAAGGGAGTTATAACCGCTTCCCTCTACCGGGCGGTTCAGGATTTGATCCATCGTGATGACGGTTCCGGCGCCCGCGGCCTCGAGCAGACGGCGCGTACGGGCGCGGCTGTGAATATCAGAGGCGATCACGGTATCCGTATGCGCCAGAATCGCGGCGGGATTATTGGAAAACAGGATTTCTACCGTATCGCAGCCTGCCTGCTCCCGATAATAGCGGACATAATCTATGCCGGTAAAGGGGTGCAGCGACTGTTCCCCGAACAGGCGGCGGAACTCGCTTTCCGTCAGCGTATCCTGATAGGGGTTAATCCCTTTCTCGTCCAGTTCCTCCCAGCTCACTAAATGGTTCCCGACTTCATCGGCGGGATAACTAAACTGCAGCGTCAACTGATCCGCGCCTTTACTGATGCCTTTGAGAAGCACGGCAAACCGGTTCCTGCTTAGAATAGGAAACAGAATACCGATATGGCCGCCGCCGGTCAATTCTCTCACATGCGCGGCGATTTGATCTGTTGTCGCATAATTGTTTTGTGAACGGGCCACTACAGACTCGGTTATCCCCACCACGTCCCGGTCTCTAAGGCTGAACCCTTCCGTCTCCCAAGCCTGCTTCAGGGAATCCACCACNGCGGAAACCAGATCATCCCCCGGCTTGATAATGGGGGTACGNATGCCGCGTGCTATCACGCCTGTGGTTCTCATGCTATCATCACCTTCCTTGGCGCCTCTCCGTCAAGTATCCTTTATCTAAATCTTTTCGTCCTGTGACTATATTAACTGTCTTATCAACTGATCCATCAGCCCAAGTTGAAATACCCTTTCCGCTACCTCCGGCGTGACCGCCTCCCCTTTCCCCAGTAAAACTTCGCCGCTCCTGCTAACCACATCCGCAGCGGCTTTTTTTTCACTAAGATAAAGAAAACGAAGTTCTTTCAGCCTGTCTGTGGCTTTGTTGTTATTTTCCTTTGTCTTGTACCGCTTGTCGATAGACTGCAGCAATTCGTTAATCTGCGTCCGGTAGTTTTCTATCTGCCGCCTGAGTTCCTCCACTTGCGGGAGCCTGTCCGCTTCGCCGTGGTTTTGCCCTGCGCCGTCCTTTTGCGCTGCGCTCTCCCGCGCCGCTTCTTCCATCACATCGCCGAAACGGACAAGAAAGCGCTCCGCCAAATCGATAAACGCGTTTTGCATTTCCGGGCGTTTCAACAGGTTTTCCAGATTTTGGATATCGTCCCCCTGCTCTGCGATGGTATCTTCCAGATGTTTGAGTTTTCCGGCGAGTTCCGCGATGGCGTCTTCATGTTTTTTTTCCTGCTTCAGCAGGTAGTTCTCCATGTCCGCCGGCGCCACGCCCAGCAGGCTGGTATTCAGCTGCTTTTCCTTTTTCATCCTCTAGCCCTCCCGCCATGGGATCTCAATAAATCCTGATACACATCCAATATGGGGCGCTGCCCCATGCCCCGTCAG
>WRNN01000050.1 GCA_009776595.1 Clostridiales bacterium | reverse complement strand
CCGCCATAGGGGCCATGATAATCGACTGACCTTTGGAATGATGGTTACGGTTACGGGATGAGCGGCTCGTACACGTAGGTGATCGTGATTTCCTCGCCTGCTTCGACCGTGCCTTCCGCGGGCGCGCTTCCTTCCGCAAGCTCGCCTTCGAGATAACCCGGGAAGCTCTTGGGGCCATAGGGCCCGTATGCACCCGGGGCGACCGCGAAGCTTTCGGCGTCGAGCAGAGAATCATCTTTGGCGTCTCTATGTTCGACTTCTATGAACGCGTCGTCCGGCTTAAATATTGCGGAATCCACCCAAAGCGCCGGATAGACAAGAGTGTAAGTGTAGGTATTGCCGGGCTGTAGTGCGTTTTGGAACACCCTTCCCGGGTAGGCGCCGTATTCGCAGCTCATTGCGGCAGCCGTATACGAAAGATCGCCNGGGGAGCGCAGCCACATGCAGTATATATANTCGATGGGGATGGTGATCTTCTCGTAGTTCGAAATCGCAATGTCAGAGCTGATTTGGTTGGCGATATTCATTTCCCGCATGAAATAGATTTTTGAAACGAAATTCGCCGCTTCGCTATAACTCAGCGCAAAGGCGACGTCGTTCCCAACGCTTGCCTTTATATCGGTCGGNTTACTGAGCCCGTCAGTCAGCGACTTCTTAGGGCTGCAGCTTGTGCCGGGTACGCTGAGCGCGTTGTTCTGCATAGTGAAGTTGCGCAGCCTGGCGTCCTTAGGAAGGATGTCGTTCCCTTGTCCGCCGACGATAACGGGGTCGAAGCTGTTGAACCAATTGTTAATCCTGTCCCGGAGGTTTGAGTTTTTATATACGTTCGTCGCGCCAAAGTATGTGTATTGCCAAGTATACTCGCCGTAATGGAAGCCGGATAGGTTGATATAGTTTGCGCGCACGATCAGCGAGTAATCGCCGTTTTGCGCAATCTCCACCCACTCGGACACATCGCCGGTCTGCTCGGGCGAGAGGATCCTGCCGTCGACGCCGGTCGGTTTGTCTGCGATAGGAGCGGCAACAGTTGTGCTTGCAAAGGGTACAATAGCCGCCAGGAACATGAGCGTAGCTATTGCTGCTGATAACACTTTCTTCCGCATAGTAACTCTCCTTGTCGTTTCTGTGCATGCCAATGCGTATCCACTCAAAGTGAAATACACGGAATAGGGGACTGAAACTTCGCATAGGGAAAATATACTGTGATCCTTGAAAAAGTAACACATTGCGCTACAAAAGGTTGGCGGAAATCAATAGCAAACGAAGCAAAGCATGGAGGCGTTCATTACTCTTAATTCATTTATCAAAGATCAGAGTTATTTATTAACTGCGAAGTTTCAATTAAGACAACACGAATTGTATGATGGTATAAAACATAAGTCAAGCGAATTTGCGGAAATGGATCAAATTATGCAAATATCACGTGCCTTTCACTTTACTATTCGTATCTAAGTGACCCTCATTCATCGCTCTATTTATAGCTATAATAATAACGAGTACAATAACTGAACTTCTAACTCCATTAGCGAAACGGAAGGATTTATTCAAATTTCCGTTCTATAATGCCGATACCGTTCTTCCACGTATATAAAATATGATGCGCAGAACTGTAGGCATAGCCAAGCGTAATTTTGTCTTCGTGTTTGAATAATGAACCGCTGAAAATAGCTTCCGGTATGCTTTGTAATACTTCGCCCGACAGACTGACGGCAGAAGAGCCGTTTGGCGTGACCGCCACTAAATATTCTTTAGCGGCGTCATAGTATAAACGGCCATGGACTTCCCCGTAGTTGTCTTTTTCCGCTTGAAAAGCAGTACATTTCACAGACAGATAAGGATTAATGCTGCAGTAATTACGGTCTTCGCTTGTGCAGACGTCAGAAGTCTTAAAAAGGGCGAGCTGCTTGTATTCATATTCTTCTTCTTCCTCGGGGTCAAGGCCGGCTATCCGGGCGTCGTCTAAAATTACCGCAAAAGTCTCATTGTCGATAAAACAGCAGGGCCTGTCCCAATTATAGCCGTCGGCATAATACGGATAGCTGATATAAATGGCTTCCTTCTCATAGGATTTCATAAAGGCGTCCAAATCAAAAAGAGTAATATGGTCTTGCGGCGACCAAACCCATCCGTTACTTAAAAAATGCTTGCCATCGGGCGACACATGGATCAGGCTGTGAAAGTAATCCAGATAATTCTTCTGCACATACTTCTTACCGCCATAATCGTCCTTCTCGTCCGATTCGTGGATGGAAACCTCACGTTCGGTTAAAATTTCTCCGGTTTTCGCATCAAGAATATCCAAACGGTTCCATTGTGTCTGATGGATAAGTAAAATCCGGCCATCCCGCTCAACAAAGCCAATGGAATAGCTGGACACATCGCAATGATAATCCTCGCGCTTAAGCTTGCGTACTTTGCCGGTTTTCAGATTGACCAGCGCGGCGTTTACGCCGAATCGTTCCGTTACGCAAACATAATCGCGATATACATAGATATTGATTTCAAGTTCTTTTCCTTCAAGCCGGCCGTCGCCGATCTTGTGNGCGATCCTTTTTAAATTAGGCAATTTCGCAATGAGACTGATAGCAGAAGCGTCAGCACGATAAAGACGNTTNNTGCCATAAAGANAATAGCATCCNGCGATTCTATCGGAAGGNGCGATTGCNGTTATTTCCANGCTGGCNGGTTCTATCATCTTTGTTTCTCCNTCAATTCGTGAAGTTGAGCAATNCTATCGCANCATTCACNGCATACAATTAGCCTGTCATGTCCAAAGTGTGCCGCGCCGACCNGGGTCCCGGAGGGGGCAGTTCACGTTAGGCATCACAGGCTAACAGGAAGATGGCAGATGCAGCTGGATGCAGCTCAGTCTCTATAGGACCGGGCTGTGTTTCGCGTGGCAGTCTCCAGCCGGAACACGTATTCGCGGATGACGGATTCTTTGGCAAAGCTGTTGTTGATGAATTTGCAGCCATAGCGAAAACAGTCGTTCTGCTGAGGCTGTTCGCGAATGACCTGGGCGGTTACCAGAATGGGAGTCGANCCCTTATCGAAGGGGAACATGAGTTTCTGGTTGATCCGCAGCGGGTAGTCCGTGTCGATCATAATGCCGCCGGCGCTGATATCCCTCAGCGTCGCCTGTATCTGCATGGTTTTCTTCGTATCAGGGTCGATCACGAGTTCATTATTATAATCCAGCAGGATCATCTTAATCGGGATATTGGTCTTCATTTTCACATCCTGCCGGCGCTGAACGATTTTGGTGATTTCCTCAATTTTAAAAGAAACGGTGTAGCCGGGCGGGTCAAAGTAACACCCGACCAGAGAACAACTGAAATCGAATATGCCCAGATTGTCATAATACTGGACAAAATAATAGGAATCTTCTATATTTATATTCTCGCCGGACCGGACATAGACCATAGCTTCTTCCTTATGGTATGACGCCTTGCCTTCAAAGAGAAGTCTGTTATGTCTGTCAAATACGCGTGCTTCCAATGGTGGTTTCCTCCTTGTCTGCGAAGAGTTGCGCTTACTAATATTATCCTATTTTTATCGCTATAAATCAAGAGCAGAATTACTTTTGTTCAGGCAAAGGAACAAACTGTCAGTAAACGGAACGGCATCAAGCAGTCAGTGTTGACAACGGTACGACATTGACGCCATCATGGCGCCTGTAGGCGAAACCATTTCCTGTAATGACTGTCAGCGCAGCGGGGGGGGTTGTTTTATTTGTATCGATTTTCGCAGCAAGTTTCAACAAATTGCTTGCAGCGCCGTCAACTGCGCCTATCCCCAGTTTGATCTCAAAGGCCCCCCATGTACCGTCAGCATACTCTACGACAGCATCTGCCTCCAAACCGCTCGAGTCGCGGTAATGAAAGATTTTACCTCCGTTGGCGTCCGCATAGATTTTAAGATCCCTTATTGCGAGCGATTCAAACAGCAGGCCAAAATAGTTCAAGTCCGCAATCAGCTTATCAATGGACAGGCCGAGTGCGCCCACAGCCATAGATGGATCCGCAAAATGACGTTTCGGAGACTTGCGAAGCATGTCGGATGAACGGATATGTGTATTCCATGCCGGGAGGTGATCCACTGCCATCAAGCGCTCAAGCGCGGCAAGGTAAATAGAGGCAGTCTCATCATCCAAGCCTCTGTCGGCGCCGCCGGTATCCTTTGCCAGCGACGAAATGCTTGCCTCGGCGGAAACATTCCTCGCAATGGATTGAAGCAGGCGCATTACCCTATAGGGGTCGCGCCGCTTATTGGTTACTTTGCTCAGATCCGCCTCGGCTATGAAAGACACATAATCGCTGACAAACCGGAACCCTTCCGCAGCGCTTTCGCCAATGAGGCCCGGCCAACCTCCGATCGTAATCTTTTCCGCGTANTCGCCAAGGTTAAATACAACCGGCTCAGAGACAGGTTTCTCGCCGTTCAACAATGCAAGAAGGCTAACCTCGCCGGACGACCAGCCTTTTTCATACCATGACATAGGACGCATCCTGATCACTGAAAACCTGCCTGCGCCAGAATGCCGTCTTACCGTATCGTCCGGCGTGGCGGAACCGGTCAGGATGAATTGCCCTTTTTTTCTGCGCTCGTCCGCTTCCCGCCGCACATAGTTCCAAATCTGCGGGTATTCCTGCCACTCGTCAAGCAGGCGCGGCGTCTCTCCGGCGAGTACCGTCGAAGGATCGATTTCCATTTTTATTCGTACTTGTTCGTCAGCGTCAAAGTGTACAATGCTGGCGGATTGCTGCTTTGCTGTCTCCGTTTTTCCACAACCTTTCGGGCCTTCGATAAGTACAGCGCCGGCGCTTTGAAGGCGCTCGGCAAGCAGGCGGTCAACAAACCTATGATAATACTTCACGTCGTCTCTACCTCCCCTTTCAGCACCAGTTTATCACAGTATCCGCTAAAATAAAAGATATTTAGCCGCTAAAATGTGCGTATTATATCCGCTAAAATATGAGCGATATATCCGCTAAGATGTACTTGTCAGACAAGGTGGGTTTGTACATATCCCCTCAACGCGGAGTACTGCTATATTCCTGTGTGGCTGATTTGACTTTGCATTTTAGGTAAAAGGCTTGCCATTTGCTTCCCGGAGAATTACAATACTTGCATGAGGCGCAGCGATTCCCGCAGCGTGGGTATCGCCGCGATCTTGACAATGATCCGGGAGTGTGCATGTATGGCCTTTCAGGCGGCGGGCAGAACAGACACCGGCGTGCTGCGGAAGGAGAATCAGGATAAGTATCTGATTATGCCGGAGCAGATGGTATACGCTGTGGCGGATGGCATGGGCGGACACGAGGGCGGCGGCCTGGCCAGCGCGATTGCCGTCGAGACGCTGGAACGCGAGCTGAAGGATAGAGATTCGGTTGATGAGAGCGATGTAGAAAACGCCCTGGCTGCCGCTAACGCGCAGATTCACCGGGAGGCGCTGCGCAATCGCTTTCCCGGCATGGGCACTACTTTAGTTTTGGTGTTTTATACGGGAGGCATGTGGAAGGTGGCGCATATCGGGGACAGCAGGGTTTACGCGGTAAGCGAAGACCGGATCTGCGCGATTACGAAAGACCATAGCCTGGTAGGCGAACTGTTGGCCAGGGGCAATATCACCTCGGAGGAAGCAAAGGTCCATCCCCATCGGAATGTGCTGACCCGGGCTTTGGGTACGGAAGGGGACGCGGCGCCGGAATGGGGCAGCATTTCTACAGAAGAAAGCGAGTACCTGTTGCTGTGTACGGACGGGTTATTTAATATGCTGGAAGAAGAGAGCATACAGGAGATCGTGGTCAGCCAGGGCCTGACGCTGGAAGAGAAGGCCGGGCGGCTGGTGGAGGAAGCCAATCAAAAAGGGGGCACGGATAATATCACCGTCATCCTGATTGCAGAGGAGGGTAGACGATGATCCAACCGGGCACGGTGTTAAATAACCGCTTCCGGATCGAGGAACTGATAGGCAGCGGCGGAATGTCGCTGATTTTCCGGGGTATCGATATGAAGAAACACCGGACAGTAGCCATCAAGATGCTTCGTGAACAGTTTACGGGCGATCCTGTGTTTATCGCCCGTTTTCGCCGTGAAGGGCAAGCCGTAGCGGGCCTGTCCCATCCGAATATTGTGAAAATCTATTCTGTCTGTCAGGATAAGGACGTCTATTATCTGGTTCTGGAGCTCGTCGAAGGCAATGATTTAAAGCAGATCCTGCACAGCAGGGCGAAGCCTTTCGAGCCCAGGGAGATCTACGCGATCGTGGCGCAGGTTTGCGACGCGGTGAATTATGCCCACCACAAAAATATTATCCATCGGGACATTAAGCCGCATAACATTATTATGAGCCCCGACGGGCTGGTCAAAGTGACGGATTTCGGGATAGCCCGGGCGGCCAGCGAAGCTACGGTGACCCATACGGGAAGCATCATGGGTTCTGTCCACTACCTTTCCCCGGAGCAGGCCAGGGGCGAGCTGGCGGATCACCGGTCGGATATCTATTCCCTGGGCGTCCTTCTCTATGAAATCGCCACCGGAAAGCTACCCTTTGAAGGCGAATCGCCCATCAGCGTTGCCTTACAGAAAATCCAGCAGGATCCGGTTCCTCCGGGAAAGGCAAACAGCGCCGCAGCCGTACCGGAAGCCCTCGAGCAGGTGATTCTCAAGGCGATGAACCGCAGCCCGCAGCGCCGCTATCAGTCTGCGCTGGAGTTGAAGGACGACCTGCGGGAAGCCTGTTTTAATAACCGGCTGTTGTATATCGACGAGCCGGAGATAGACAATCTGGAGGACACCCTGGACAGTAAGGAACTGAGCGGGCTTGCGGCGACGGACGGCAGAGGCGGGATACCGCAGGAGGGCAGGCAGGAGGAGCATATGGGCAACACCTCTTCGAAGGGCAGCGCAGGCACAGCGGCAAAGAGGAAAGCCTGGAGGGCCCGGCTTGTAAAGCTCGTTCTCGGGGTTATTCTGTTCTGCGGGATTGCCGTAGGCGGTTTGGCTTTGGGCAGGGCGATATCCAATTGGTTTTATTCGCCGCCGGAAGAGATTGAGGCGCCCAGCGTGGTAGGCAGGACCGAAGAAGCGGCTGTGCAAATCCTGGAAGATATGGGATTGGTCGTTTCGGTGCAGGAAAGCAGAGTGGCCAGGGATACGATTGCCAGCGGATGCGTGGCGATCCAGGACCCTGCCGCCTTAACGCCGGTAAGGCCGGGCAGTACCATCCATTTGACTTTGAGCAGGGGACCCGCGACCTATCCGGCGCCCAGCCTGCTGGACGAGACCCAGCAGTCCGCTTTGATCCTGCTCCATAACCTGGGTTTGGATATAGGCAATGTGGAGACCATCAATGACAGCGAGACGCCCGAAGGCTTTATCATGGGGCAGACGCCGGAAGCGGGGACGCCGCTTCTGCCCGGGGATACGGTGGATATCATCGTCAGCCTGGGACCGGTCGTCAAGTATGTGACGGTGCAGTCTTTCGTCGGCATGCCTGTGGCGGACGCCCAGGCGGCAGCCAGGGGAATGGGCGTAGAATTTGGCTATACAAGTTATGAAATGAGCTGGTCGTACCCCAAAGACACCATTATTAATCAGGATCCGGCGGGCAGTACACAGGCGCCGGAAGGTGCGCCCATCAATATCGTGGTCAGCCTGGGCCCGGGGCCCGACTGATTCACCTATGGACATGGACACACGTGCGCCGCGATAGTGCGGCTGCGCATCTTAGCAAAGCATCGAACAAATGTTCTCAGGGGAGCGGTGATAGCATAACAGAGGACCGGAAAGAAAGACTTCGAAAGGGCAGGATATTAAAAGGCGTCGGCGGCTTTTACGCGGTGGATGACGGCGGCGGCGCCGGCCTTCTGTGGGAATGCCGGCTTCGAGGGCGCTTTCGCCGTGAGAAGCAGGATGTGCTGCCGGGAGATTTCGTGCTCTTTGAAGTGGTGGACGAATCTACGCGCAAGGGGGTCGTGGAAGAGATCCTCCCGCGAAAGAACCGCCTTGTACGACCGACTGTAGCGAATGTCGACCAATCCCTGATCGTCATGGCCGCCGATTATCCCCAGCCGGATCTGTGGCTCCTGGACCGCTTGCTGCTGATGATCCAGGCGGAGGAGATCGAGCCGCTTCTATGTTGGAATAAAGAAGACCTTGCCGGGATCGGCGAATTGGACGAATATCAAAAACCATATGAGGCGGCAGGCGTGAACCAATTGGTTACCTGTGCGTTAAACGGTTTAGGTGTTTCGCAGTTAGGCGAGAAGCTGGCTGGAAGGACCACTGTGCTGGCGGGGCCCTCCGGCG
>WRNN01000049.1 GCA_009776595.1 Clostridiales bacterium | reverse complement strand
ATGCCCTTCCCATAACGGACCATTTCGATGCCCGCCGTATTCTCCAGCCTCATGGCCAGGCCCGGTACCAGATCGGGATCCGTAGCCTTCACTTTGATCAGGTCCGGCAGCGGGTTATACGCGCCCACCGTCTCGCTGAGGTTGGCGTCGGCGCCGAAGCGGCCGTTCAGTATAATAAGGGCTTCCTCCTTGGTCACAAAGCTGGTTGTGGCTACGCCGGGCAGCCGGCTGATTTGCTCCGACAACTCTGCGCCCTGATCTCTGGTATAGGAAGTTTCGATATAGGCGTTGATCTCCAACTCGGACTCCACCGAGGTGACCATATGATCCACATTGGTGATAAAAAGCCAAACGAAGCCCAGCAGAAAGAGGCTGATCGCTACGGTGGAGATGGAAGCCACACTCATCATCTTATTCCGCCACATATTCCGTATCCCGTCACGGCATACATAGCCGATGCTGCTAACTTTCACTCTGCATCCCCCCGATCCGCGGCTCCCTGCCCGCGCCGGCATGGCGTCCATCCATTTCGTCCCATACCACGGGAGAATAACCCCCGTTCTTCTCATCGCGGACCACAAAGCCCTCCCGGAGCTGGACAACCCGTTTGCGCAGTTTATCCACCATGGCTTTATCGTGGGTGGCGATCAGTACCGTCGTTCCCCGGCGGTTGATCGCTTGAAAGATCTGCATAATTTCGGCGGATGTTTCCGGGTCCAAGTTTCCCGTAGGCTCGTCGGCGATGATCATCGTCGGATTGTTCACCATCGCCCGCGCAATGCCCAGCCTCTGCTGCTGCCCGCCGGAAAGCTGGTGGGGATAGGCGTTCTTTTTGGTTTCCAGGCCCATCATTTCCAGGATCATCGGCAGCCTCTGCCGGATTTGCGACCTGGTCAGCTCCACGGCTTCGGCGGCAAAGGCTACGTTCTCATATACCGTTCTGGTCATCAGCAGGCGGAAATCCTGAAAGACGAAGCCGATGTTACGACGATAAAAAGGGATCTCCCACTGTTTCATCCTGGCAAGATTCTTTCCCTCCGCCATGACCTGGCCCGAAGAAGCGACTTCTTCCCGAATGATCAGCTTNGTCANNGTGGATTTGCCNGCGCCGGAAGGCCCGACCAGAAAGACAAATTCCCCTTTGTCTATATTCATCGTGACATCTTTTAACGCCGTGACTTTCACTTCGCCGGCATAGATCTTGCTTACGTTAAAAAACTGAATCACCCGGCCGGGACCTCCTTCATTGCGATTGCCTTCTTAGCCATCGACGCGATATGCTCTTTATCCAGGCCATAAAGCTTCAGGAGGCTGCCGGGTACGCCGGACTGCCCGAATTGATCCTGCACCCCAAGCCGCAGTACAGGCACGGGACAGGTTTCGGACAGGGCTTCCGCGACGGCCGCGCCCAGGCCGCCCAGCACGTTATGCTCCTCGCAGGTAACGACGGCGCCGGTCTCTTTCGCGGCGGCGATGAGCGTAGCCGTGTCAAGCGGCTTAATGCAGGACACATTCAGCACTCTGGCGCTGACGCCTTCCGCAGCCAGCGCGTCCGCGGCTTCCAGCGCCGCGCCGACCATCACGCCGCAGGCTGCCAAAGTAACGTCGCCGCCCTCCCTGAGAATTTGGATTTGTCCGGGATCGTAGTCGGGTCCGGCGATGGCGCTGTCAAAGACGACCGGCGCTTTCGCCCTGCCCAGCCGGATATACGCAGGGCCGGGATGATCGGCAAGGTAGCGGATCATGGCCGAGGCTTCGGCGGCGTCCGCGGGCGCCAGGACCTGCAAGCCGGGCACGCTGCGCATCAGCGCGATATCCGAAAGCATCTGATGGGACATCCCGTCTTCGCCGACGCTGAGCCCGGCGTGGGTTGCCGCTATTTTGACATTAAAACCGGAACCGGCTATCGTATTGAGAATCTGTTCGTAGGACCGGCCCGCGGCAAACATGGCAAAAGTGCTGACAAATACGGTTTTGCCCGCCGCGGCTATGCCTCCGCCCATGCAGGTCATGTTCGCTTCCGCTATCCCGGCGTTAAAGAAGCGCGCAGGCGCAACTTTTTTAAACTCCGCCGTCATCGTGGATTTGGACAAATCCGCATCCAGCACCACCAACTGAGGATGGCTTTCCGCCAAATCCGCCAACGTGCTGCCGTAAGCTTCCCGGGTAGCCGGGCCTTGCGCAACTTCGCCGCCTTTTGCGTAAATCACATAGGGCGATACTTTGGCGGAAGCGGTCTTCGCCCCCTCGTCCGGCGCGGCGGCAAGCAGCTCTGTGTGCGGGATCGCCTCGCAGGCTTTCGCCACAAGCGCTTTCATTTCATCCGGGCTGATCGGCATTGCCTCGCCGCCGAGTTCCCCGATCGCCTGGCGCCACTGGGCTTCATCCGGCGCCTTGCCGTGCCAGCCCCCCTCGCCTTCCATGAAGGAAACGCCTTTTCCTTTCACCGTCTTACATAATACCAGACTCGGCTTGCCTTTAAAGGTTTGTGCTCTTTCCAGCGCCCGGCAGAGATCGGCGGGATCATGGCCGTCCGCGGTCTCTACATGCCAGCCAAAAGCGGTGAATTTGGCGTCAATGGGCTCGGGGTTCATGACCTCGGTGATGTCGCCGTCAATCTGGAGCCCGTTCCAGTCCACGATGCCGATCAGATTGTCCAGCCCGTAGTGCCCGGCTGCCATCGCGGATTCCCAGACCAGGCCTTCCTCCAGCTCTCCGTCGCCCCAGAGCGTATAGACTTTGTAATCTTTGCCGTCCAGCTTGCCGGCCAGCGCCATGCCGACCGCTACGCCGCCGCCCTGCCCCAGGGAACCGGTGCTGGTCTCAATGCCCGGCAATGACCCGAAATGCGGATGGCCTTGCAAGGGGCTGTGCAGTTGGCGCAAAGTCGGGAGATACGCCGGGTCGAAGTAGCCCCTGCGCGCCAAGGCGCTGTACAGCACCGGCGCCGCGTGGCCTTTTGAAAGCACAAAGCGGTCCCGGTCAGGCCAGTCCGGCCTTTCCGGATCGATCCGCATCTCCCTGAAGTATAGACAAGTGAGAATCTCCGCTGCCGACAGGGATCCTCCCGGATGGCCGGATTTGGCATTCCACACCATATCGACGACATCTTCCCTGATTTGACGGGCTATCTCCGCCAATTCTCCTTGCTCCGCCTTACCGGTCCATTGTGTTGCTGCTGTCATGGCGATTCCCCCTTCATATCTCAATCTAACATACTAACACATACTAACGTTTTGGCTATTCTCTGATCCATCCTGTCTATCTTAGTGGTCTGTTAAGTTCAAAACCCTGTAACTTCAGTCGTGGAAACAAGAACTCCCGGGGTCTGCTTCGTTCAAATCTCCGCGTCTTCGTCTGTCGCCGTCAGATTCGCGCCCGCGGCCCTTGCCTTTAACCAGGCTTCCATAAAACCGGTGATATCCCCGTCCATGACCGCCTGGACATTCCCCGTCTCGTATTTGGTCCGGTGATCCTTCACCATACTGTAAGGGTGAAACACATAGGAACGGATCTGGCTGCCCCAGGCAATCTCCTGCTGCTCCCCCCGCAGGTCGGCTACGGCCTGCTCCTGTTCCTGACGCCGTAAATCCAGCAGTTTTGCCCGCAGGATGCGCTCGGCGGAGGCCCGGTTCTGGATCTGTGAGCGTTCGCCTTGGCATTGTACGACAATTCCGGTGGGGATATGCGTCAGCCGGACGGCGGAGTCTGTCTTATTGACATGCTGACCGCCCGCCCCCCCGCTGCGGTAGGTGTCTACTTTCAGTTCCTCCGGATCCAGGATAATCTCGTTTTCGTCGTCCTCCAGCTCCGGCAGCACATCCACCGCCGAGAAAGAGGTGTGCCGCTTGGCGGAAGAATCGAAAGGGGAAATGCGCACCAAACGGTGTATGCCTTTTTCCGCTTTCAAATAGCCGTAGGCTTTATCCCCCTTGATGTGCAGGGTCACGCTCTTCACCCCCGCTTCGTCGCCGGGCAGATAATCCAAGGTTTCCACCGAATAGCCCTGGCGCTCCCCCCAGCGTACAAACATGCGGAGAAGCATTTCCGTCCAATCCTGGGATTCNGTGCCGCCCGCGCCCGGATGGAGGGACACAATCGCGTTTCCGCTGTCGTATACGTCGGAAAAAAGCACCTGCAGCTCCATTTGCTCCAGTTTCGCCGTCAGTTCCGCCAGCATCGAGCCGCATTCCTCCAGATAATCGGGATCCTCTTCGCTGAGCTCCAAGGCCGCCGACGCATCCTGCCAAGTCGTGTCCAAGGCTTTCATTTCTTCCAGTGTTTTCTTGACCGGCGACAGCTTTTGGGCGATCTTTTGCGCTTTTGCCGGATCGTTCCAGAAATCCGGTTCGCTCATTTTCCTCTCCAGTTCCGCCGCCAATGTCTCTTTCCCAGCCAGGTCAAAGAGACCTCCTGAGATCGTCGATTTTGTTTCTGCAACTTCCAAATCTCTGCGTATTTCCGCTGTCATAGTTTCCTCCAATATTCTATCTAAAATCTGTATCCAATCTGTATAGTCAGGCGCTTTTGCCGCAACATTTTTTATATTTCTTTCCGCTGCCGCAAGGACAGAGGTCGTTCCGGCCAATCTTGCCGCTGACGGCAGGCTGCTTTTTTTCCGCTTCCATTTCCATTGTCCCGTTCGCGCCCATAGCGCCGCCCCCGGCCCTCCCGGTCACGCTTGCGCCTTTTCCGCTGCCGGATCCGGCACGTCTGATCTGCCCGGCGCTCCGGCTGCCGGCAGATTGCTTTCCCGCACTTTCGCCGATGGAAGAAACGCTGTCATGCTGGGCTACCATATTTCGCCGCTCCCTGGGCTGCTCCACCAAACGGGCATAATAAATGATCCGCACGATCTCCTCTTGAATCGCGGCAATCATTTCGCCGAACATATCGAAGGCTTCGTGCTTATATTCGACGAGAGGGTCTCNCTGACCGATAGCCCGAAGCCCGATTCCCTGGCGCATCTGATCCATAGCGTCCAGATGGTCCATCCATTTTTCGTCCACGACCTTCAGCGTGACCAGCCGNTCCAGGCTCCGCATCATCTCCGCGCCGACCTGTTTTTCCTTCGCGTCATAGTCGGAAAGGGCCAGCTCCAGAAGCTTTTCCCTCAGCTCCTCCGGCGCCATTTGNCCCTGATCCAGTTCCTCTTTCTTCAATCGTTTGGACGGCAAAAAATGCGTATACGCATAGCTCAGCAGGCCNTCGACATCCCAGTCCTCTACGTAGCGCTGCCCGGAAGCAAAACGGTCCGCCGCCTGTTGGACCACCTCTTCCACCATCGTCCGGATCGTCGCGTGCAGATCCGCGTTTTCCAGCACATCGCGGCGCTGCTTGTAGATCACTCTGCGCTGCTCGTTCATCACGTCGTCATATTCCAGGACATTCTTACGGATGTCGAAGTTTCTCGCTTCCACCCTGCGCTGCGCCGTCTCCAAAGCACGGGAAACCATGGCGTTTTCGATGGGAATGGTATCGTCCATACCCAGTTTATCCATGACGTTGATGATGGCGTCTCCGCCGAACAGGCGCATCAGATCGTCTTCCAGAGAGATGTAAAACTGGCTGGAGCCCATATCTCCCTGACGGCCGGACCGGCCACGAAGCTGATTGTCGATACGGCGGCTTTCATGCCGCTCCGTACCGATGATATGCAAGCCCCCCGCGGCAACCACCACGTCATGCTCCGCGTCCGTCTCTTTCCTGACCCCGGCGATCTGCTCCCGGAAATACCGGCGCGCTTCATGGTGCTCCTGTTCCTCTTCGGCGATGATGCTATGGCTGGACGCCACTTCCACTACCTCCGGCGGAAAGCCTTCCGCCAGCATCTTCGAGCGAACGACAAACTCCGGGTTGCCCCCCAGCAGGATATCCGTGCCGCGGCCGGCCATGTTGGTGGACACCGTCACCGCGCCCAGGCGGCCCGCCTGCGCGACGATCGCCGCCTCCTGTTCATGAAACTTGGCGTTCAGCACATTATGGTCAATGCCCCTGCTCTTGAGCATAGCGCTCAGCAGCTCGGATTTTTCTATGGAAATGGTGCCCACCAGCACCGGCTGCCCGGTCTTATTATGGGCAATGATGTCCTCCACGACGGCGGAAAACTTACCCAGCTCCGTGCGGAAAACGATATCGGGCAAATCCTTGCGGATCATCTCCATATTGGTGGGAATGGAGACGACGTCCAGCTTGTATATTTTATGAAATTCCTCTGATTCCGTCATCGCCGTACCGGTCATGCCGGACAGTTTGCCGTACATACGGAAATAGTTCTGGAAAGTGATGGCGGCCAGGGTCTGGGATTCCTTCTCCACCTGCACCCCCTCTTTGGCTTCGATCGCCTGATGGAGCCCTTCGTTGTACCGGCGACCGAACATGAGGCGCCCGGTGAATTCGTCCACGATGATGATCTGTCCGTCCTTCACCACATAATCCACATCCCGCTTCATCAGCGTCCGGGCGTGCAGCGCCTGGTTTACATGATGAGAGGTCTCGGCGTTCTCCGGGTCATACAGGCTGGTAATCCCCAACAGGCCTTCGATTTTCGCAGCGCCTTCATCGGTGAGGACGGAACGTTTAGCCTTTTCGTCCACGCTGAAATCCTGTTCCGGCTTCAAGCGCTTGATGACCTCCGCCATATGGCGGTACATCTCCTTGGGCGCGTCTCCCTGCCCGGATATGATCAGCGGCGTCCTGGCTTCGTCGATGAGGATGGAGTCCACCTCGTCCACGATGGCGTAATGCAGCGGCCGCTGCACCATATGATCCGCCTGCAAAACCATATTGTCCCGCAGATAATCAAAGCCGAATTCGTTATTGGTACCATAGGTGATATCCGCGGCATAGGCCCGGCGGCGTTCCGCGTTATCCAAGCCATGGACGATGACCCCGACCTGCAGGCCCAGGAAGTTGTGCACCTGCCCCATCCACTCCGCGTCGCGGCTTGCCAGGTAGTCGTTGACGGTGACGATATGCACGCCTTTGCCTTCCAAAGCGTTCAGATAGGCGGGCAGGGTCGCAACCAATGTCTTGCCTTCGCCGGTTTTCATTTCCGCAATCGTGCCGTGATGAAGCGCTATGCCGCCCAAAAGCTGCACGTCAAAGTGCCGCATGCCCAAGGTGCGCACGGAGGCTTCGCGCACCACAGCAAAGGCTTCCGGAAGCAAATCCTCCAGGCTTTCCCCCTGCTGGAGCCTGCGCTTAAACGCCGGCGTCATCGCCCGCAGGTCGTCGTCGCTGAGAGATTGCATTTGCGCTTCATATTGATTGATTAACGCCGCCGTTTTTTCCAGGCGGCGAATTTCTCTGGCGTTTCCGTCAAACATGGTTTGTAATATGCCCATGCAGATCACACTCCCCTGTTCTGATGGGGCTCTGCCCCATACCCCGTCGTTCCGCGAGGCANAGCCCCGCTACACTCCCCTTGATTTAAAGGGCGTTGCCCTTAATATCACATTTTATCACCGATTCGCCTTGTGATCAAATGAAACATTGGTGACTTCCATGTAACCTGATATATGCCAAAAAGCTTGCCTGATTGATTACAAGAATCAGTCAGGCAAGCGCTGCGCTTATGTCTGTTCAGGGCCTGTCTCATGCGAGGGATAGTGTCCGGCAGGCGACGCGCTATACGCAGGGCCCTTGTGCTTTACTTTACACCGTAGAAATGCGCCCTTTAAAACGGATCCGAAGTCGGGCTGATCGAAGCATTATAGTCGTCTACTGTCTGCAGCGAGTACTGCAGCCCGCCTGCCAACGGTTCGTTGGGATCATAGAAATCGTCGATGTTTTCCATCGTAATGGCAATGGTGGGCGTGTAGGTGTTCGGCACAATATTGTTCATATCCAGGCCGTCCGCAAACAGGTTGCGAACGATCGTCATCATGCCGATGGCGTTCATGGAGGAACTGTTATTCCCAATGGCCATGAGTTTCCCTTCCAGTATGGCTTCCATACCTTCCCTCGTACCGTCGGCGGCGCATGTGACGTAGACGTCCTGACCGGGAACGATACTATTCTGCCGGAGCACGACTTCGACGCCCGGCCACATGGGATCGCATTCGACAAACAGAATGTCCATCGTCTGCCCATGGGCTACGATCAGGTCTTCCGCGGCGGCTTGCCCGCCGGGCGCGTCCGGATTCGCGTTGGGCGTCTGCCCGTAACCCATCAATTCCAGCCCCAGATCCGGCTCGGATAGCTTACCGCTGTCGGCAAAACGCCTCCATACATCATAGCCGTCAAACATGGCTTCCCATTTACTCGGATAAGGCTTTCCGTCTATCTCCCGGGCCGCGTAAAGGAAGCCGCTGATGAAACCGTTCGACCGGCTTTCCGTATC
>WRNN01000048.1 GCA_009776595.1 Clostridiales bacterium | reverse complement strand
AAAAAATGTCAAGAGACCTGGGCGGCGCAAAGATCTACCTGAAACGCGAAGATCTGAACCATACCGGTTCGCATAAAATCAACAATGTATTAGGGCAGACGCTCCTGGCGAAGAAAATGGGCAAAACCCGTATCATTGCGGAAACGGGAGCGGGGCAGCACGGGGTTGCCGCCGCTACCGCTGCAGCGCTGCTGGATATGGAATGCGAGGTCTTTATGGGCGCCGAAGATATGGAAAGACAGGCGCTCAACGTCTACCGGATGGAGCTTCTCGGCGCAAAAGTCAACCGGGTCACTTCCGGCACCTCGACGCTCAAAGACGCGGTAAACGCAACGATGCGCGAATGGGCGGGCCGTATGACGGACACGCACTACTGCCTGGGCTCGGTCATGGGCCCCCATCCCTTTCCCGTCATGGTACGTGATTTTCAGGCGGTGATCGGAGAAGAGATCAAAGAGCAGTGCATGCGTTTCGAAGGCAGATTGCCGGACGCGGTCATCGCTTGCGTAGGCGGAGGCAGCAATTCCATCGGCTCATTCTATACCTTCATCGGCGAGGAAGAGGTAGAACTCATCGGCTGCGAGGCGGCAGGCAAGGGCGTGGATACTGCCGAAAACGCCGCTTCGATTGCCAACGGCGCCGTAGGCGTATTCCACGGGATGAAATCCTATTTCTGCCAGGACGAGTTTGGCCAGATAGCGCCGGTGTACTCCATATCGGCCGGCCTTGACTATCCCGGCGTCGGACCGGAACACGCGGAACTCTACGACCGCGGGCGGGCGCGCTATGTACCGGTTACCGANGACGAGGCGGTGGATGCTTTTGCTTACCTCGCCAGGACCGAGGGGATCATNTCNGCAATCGAGAGCGCCCATGCCGTAGCCTATGCGATGCGCTATGCGCCGACGCTCCCGAAAGACAAGATCCTGGTCGTCACCCTGTCGGGACGGGGGGATAAAGACGTGGCGGCGATTGCCAGATATAAGGGGGTGTCCNTCAGTGAATAAGATCAGCGCGGCATTTACTGCAGGGAAGGCTTTCGTCCCCTTTATCACGGGAGGGGACCCGGACTTGGAGACCACAGAAAAATTGCTGTACGCCTTGGATCAGGCGGGAGCGGATATCATAGAAATCGGCATCCCCTTCTCCGATCCCATTGCGGAAGGCCCGGTCATCGAAGCGGCGGACATGCGCGCCCTTCAGGCCGGATGCACAGTTGACAAATTATTTGATTTGGTTGCCCGTGTCCGTCCGGACATCCGGGCGCCTATCCTGTTTATGACCTACTATAATCCGATCTTTGCTTATGGGATAGACAGGTTTATCGGGCGGGCCGCCGCCTGCGGACTGGACGGGCTCATCGTCCCCGATCTGCCCTTTGAAGAGAGGGAGGAGCTTTACCAGCCCTGCAAAGCGCAGGGGCTTACGCTCATTTCGCTCATTGCCCCCACTTCGGATACGCGGATCAGGCAGATCGCCACAAATTCGGAGGGTTTCCTCTATTGCGTATCCTCTCTCGGCGTAACCGGAGAACGCAGCACGATTGACGACAGCGCAAGGCTTATGATAGAGAAGGTCAGGAAAATCAGCGATATACCCTGCGCGGTGGGCTTCGGGATATCCACAGCCGAACAGGCGCAAACCATCTCCGCTTTTGCCGACGGCGTCATTATCGGGAGCGCCATTGTAAGGATTGCCGCCGAGCATGGCCGGGATTGCGTAGAAGCGATCAGCGCTTACGCAAAAACCATTAAGCAAGCGATTACCGGGCTGTAAACCGGTACATATTCAGGATCTGCGATACGGGCAGAGGGATAGCGTCCGGCAAGGCGGCTGGCGATTTTGCATTGTGCAACGCATACCAAAGAAGTATAATAATGATTGACAAATACGATGATCAGGAGGCGCAGAAAATGGGAAAAGGTACAGATTTTCTAAAGGAGGCAGGCGTGTATTTTATCGCCACTTCAGAGAACGGGCAGCCGCAGCTCCGTCCTTTTGGTTCCAACATGGAGTATAAGGGCCGTTTTTACTTCAGCATGGGAAGGTCGAAGAACGTATTTAGACAGATCATCAGCAATCCAAAAGTTTCGATCGCGGCGTTGAAGCCGGATCGCGACTGGATCCGCATCATCGGAGAGGCGGTCCTCGACGAAACCGAGGACGCGAAAAATTATCTGCTCGACAATAACCCGAGGATAAAAGAAATTTATAAAGACAATCCTACGGAAATTGCGATGTTCTATTTAGTCAATGTGACTTGTACCATTAACGAATCCGGCAAAGAACCGGTGCAGGCGGATTTATAGTCCCGCGATAATTGGAGATAGCGCATGTCTGCGCTAAAGAAAGAGGAGAGCTATCGATGAAAAACAAAACGCCTTTCTTGTTTCTGTGCTGCATTGGTTTATTGGCAGCCTTTATTACCCTTACCTTTGCGCAACCGCTGGCTGCTTTTCCCTCTCCGCTGCCTTCGCCGATTGGCGCCGAAGAGCCGGCTGAACCGGTCAGCGAAGAACCGCCGGAAGGCTATATTGACTACGCTGTGATGACAGGCATCACCCTCAACGGCCAGGCGCTGACCACCGACCAGCCGGCCATTATCGAAGATAACGAGCTCTATGTACCGCTTCGGGCTATCTTTGAAGAGATCGGCGCGGCGGTAGAATGGGATCAAGGCACACGATCTGCTATCGTTTCCAATGGATGGCTGACGATTTATATGCAGATTGATAATCCGGGATATCTGATCAGCGGTATAGACACGATCGATCTCGAACTGGAAGTAACGCCTATCTTGCGAAACGAACGTACCCTGATTCCCGCACAAGCGATGTGGGAATTATTTAGCGCCGATATAGCCTGGGACCGGGATACGATGGCTGTCGACATCAACATTCGGTGGTAGGCAGCCCATATGCTTTGCCCATAGCGGATCAGAGCCCATATGCTTTGCCCATAGCGTTAGTTGACAATCCTCATTTTAAGTGATATAAAATAGAAAATAAAAAAACCATGCAGATTCCGTTACCCAACGGGTTCAGATGAGGAATTGAGATGATTCCAATCGCAGGGCAAACCGACATAGATTCGATTGACATTCAGGCGCTGTATCCGCCCAAAGCGGAATTTGAGCTGCTCAAAACAGAATTCAGGGAGTCGATCCTCAAGCTTGTTCCGGGGCTGGCGCCGGATGTGGACGATCTGTTAAGGCGTATTTCCTCGCCGAATTGGGTTCTGGAATGGGGATTGCCGCGTTGGCTTGGTGAAACGTTTCAGTTGACGGAGGATACGATTTATCACCTTACGCTTGCCAATGTATATCTGCTGGGTTTTGTCAGACTGATGGACGATATTGTAGATGACGACTTTGGCGAATCCGGGACCAAGATCGAGTGGCTGAGCTCGAATGAAGGCAGAAAAAGCGTGTCCGCCGGACAACACAATCAACAAATCCTTCTGGGGACCTTGCTTGAACATCTTTGGCTGCAACAAAACAGTAAACTTTTGGCTTCTTCCGATAGAATCAACAAAGCGGATCGATTGCTAAGCGTCTTTTGGGAATCGTCTCTTTCTGCTCTGAGCGAATGGATCATCGCCACATCCGATCAAGAACGGCGTCCTGTGCATGGCTTTTCCGACTTCTCCGACGAGGATTTTTTGAGAATGGGGCACCGGTTTTCACTGCTAAAAGTAGGTTGCGTAACGGCATGCCAGCTTGCCGGTCGTGAGAAAGAAATCCCATATTTAACAAAAGCCATCGATCAAATCTTGACCGGCGTGGTGTTGGCGGACGAAGTATTCGATTGGGAGGGCGATCTGGAGAACGGACGCTATAATGTGTTTATCGCGTATTGCTCCGATATCGATCAGCGCGCGGATGGTAAAGACGCCAATGAGCTGGCGGTATTGGAAGGGATATACCTGGGACAAAAAGCCCATGCCTTTTTTGATCTTGTGCTAGACTATCTATCCTTAGCGGAACAGACAGCCGGTCCGGTATCCTGCGTCAAATTCAATCAGTATATCCGGTGTATGCAATTGGATATGAGAGTAAACCAAGCGAATTTAGACGAGGAAATACTCGGCCGAATGAAAGAGGCTTCCAAGCGTTTTGTAGATAAGGGTATTGACGCATGGAGATAGCATGATAGCAAGGGGGGTGTTCGCGTACATCGTATCGTAACGTAAAAGCTGGAACCTACTCTTTATCAATATTCGTGCTTCGCGCACGCTGAAAGGAAGGGAGAGTATTATGAAGAACAACGATCCTATCTGGACAAGTCCGGAGATGTTGAAAAATCCCAAAAGCCTTGCTTTAGATCAAGCTTTGGGTAAGTTACAGGAAGTGGGCGTGGCGGACACTTTTTTAACAGCGGTAAAAAATAATCCGGAGTTTCTAAAAGCGCTCAGAACAGCTATTCCCGAATTTGGAATAGCGCCGATCGCCACCGATTGGTCTTGCTGTATAACCAATCAGAAGGGATTCGACCCGACGGAGATAGTATCGCAGCCCAGGCCTGACGCTGCGCAACGGATAGACAATAGCAAAAAGACAATCGGGTAAGCGAAGCTTATCTGAACATAAGGATAAAACCATGCATGTAAGCAGTCGTTTTAAGCTTTTTTCAGCTTATAAGGGAAAGGCTTTTCTTTGTAATGCCATCAATGGGGAGATTATGATCCTCAGCGAAGCGGGAGGGAAAGCCTTAGAGGCGTTACGAAAGAAGGAGAATATAGAAAATCCTGAATTTATGGAACTCTTAGCGCAAAAATCCCTTCTCTTTGATTCTCCTGAAGAAGAAAACAACATATTTGAGCAAGCATGTATAAAATCCTGGGACAATTATCGAAAAATGGCGCCATACCGATATACTTTTATTCTGAACACCCAGTGTAATTTTCATTGTCCCTATTGTTTTGAGTCTGAATCGTTTCACAATAAGAATGAAAGCATGCAAAAATCCCAAATTGACGCTGCTTTTCGTCTAATTGGCCGGCAAATGGAAGAAAATCCGGATCAAAAAAAAGCCAATATTGAAATATTTGGCGGCGAGCCCTTATTGCCGCACGCTAAACCGGATTTGGCGTATTTGCTTGATAAGATAAGTTCGTACGATTATACGGCTTCCATACAGACCAACGGCTATTATCTTTTAGAGAATCTGGATCTTTTGTCGAACGACAGTAATCCCATCAAGGTAATCCAGATCACGATCGACGGCCCGATGGATATCCATAATATACGCCGGATTTCCCATGACGGCGCCAACACATTTCGTAAAATTACAGAAGGAATCGACGCATTTCTAGCGCTGCATTTGCCCATTCGATTGGACTTACGTACCAACGTAGATAGGGATAATATAGAGTATCTCGAAGAATTGGTATCAATATATGAAGAAAAAGGCTGGACACAAAGCGAAAGAGTTAGCTTCATCGCCGCCCCTGTAGAAAATCGCTCCGGCAATTTGCTACAGACTTCCAAACTGCTTAGCTGGAGCGATTTGTTTGATCGTCTTTTTCCCCTATCTACAGATAAGGGCGGTATATATGATCTTTCGATTTTTAAAGCAATCAATTATTTTCGTAGTTATTTTTATAATATCCTAAATGATTTACCGACAGAGAATCCCTTATTTCCGAAAGTGAATTATTGCGACGCCGCTGCGGCGAAGTATATGATCTTTCATCCGGATGGTCGTATTTATTTATGCCCCGAGTCTGTCGGTATGGAAGAGTTAGCGATAGGACAATACTACCCGGATGTGGTTATCGACCAGACAAAGATAGCGCTGTGGGCGAATCAGACTATTTTGCAGCGCGAACAATGCAAATCCTGTGAGATATCGACCTTTTGCGGCGGCGGTTGTTGTATGGCGTCATTAACGAAGAACGGTGCGATGGATAAACCGGTATGCGAGGATACACAAGAAATCATTGCTTCCTATTTTCAAAAGATAGCGGAGGGAATGTAGCCCTGCAACGCAATGCCGGAGATGCAGGGCGAATGGTGTCAACGATGAAAATTCTTTTTCTTGGCATTACAAATTATAAGGATCCCTTTATCGGAGACTGGCAGGTTGATCTGCGGTATACGGTATCCTTTTTGCGTAAAAACGGCGTAGAAGCGGAATTACTGTGCCGATTCCTGCTCGATGATGAGGAAGCAACAGTTTTGTCTATCAAGCAAAAAAAACCGGAATACTTGTTTGTTCATCTGAGAGAAGAGAATGATCCGGCGCTTTTTGCCATCCTATACAGGTTGCGAAAGGCATTTCCGGAAATGGTGATTATTACCGGCGGTGTACTCGCTACTCTAGTCGGCGCGGAGCTTTTATCGGATCATCCTGAAATTGACTGGCTTATTGCAGGCGAGCGGGAGCCTTGCCTGTTGGAAATAGCGAATCGACTTAATAAGGGTGAGAGCCTTAACGGTGTACCCGGTTTGATCACCAGGGCTTTTCAGAATACCCATGGGCTTTTGATCCCGGATCTGGATGATCTGGGAGAGATGGTGCATGACGGTTTAGAAGAAATGATGGCCCGTATGCCCGACGATAAAAAAATCGGGTATCTGCTTAGTGGCAGAGGCTGCTATGCCCGCTGCAGCTTTTGCTATGTACCGGGATATTATCGGCACGAAGGCCTGTCCTGGCGCTGCCGGAGCGTTTCGGCGGTGATCGACGAACTACAACATCTGTCCGATCGGTATGCGATCCGTTATTTCATGTTTCTGGACGAGAATTTTTTCGGGCCCGGAGAAATCGGGAAGGAACGGGCGAAAAGTATAGCTACCGAAATCATAGCCAGAAAGTTGAAAATAAACTATTTCTTTTGCTGCCGCATAAATGATGTTGAGGAGGAGACATTTCAACTGCTGAAGGAATCCGGACTCGATCGCGTGGGGATTGGCGTGGAAAGTATGCAGGGGGAATCTCTTCAACTATTTAACAAAGGCGTAAGGGCTGAACAAATCTATCCAGCGTTGAAAATATTGGACAAACTGGAGATTAAAGCGGAAATCAACATGATTTTTTTTGACCCCTACCTTACGATGGAAGGCCTGCGCGACAACCTGGCGTTTATGCATTATGTTTACGAGAAAGACAGGCTGAGTTATACCTCCGCTTATCCTTTCAACGAGTTAAAGCCATTTCCCTGGTCTCCCATCACAAAACGATTACAAGCAGAAGGCTTGCTAAACGAAGCGGATTACACCTGCCGGTATAGAGATCCTGACGTCTGGGAAGTGGTGAAGTTTGCACGCCGGCTGCGTAGCAAGCTTCCGCTGATATTTAAGGAATTGGTCTTGTCGGAGGACTTGGTACAGAGAATGGACGCCGCTGCGGATAGGGGAATAAAGGATGAGATGCAGCGTATCGTAATCGCGTTGCGCTATTGGATTGGCCTCTGTTTACTGCCACGATATTTAAGTAAGGCCTGCGATGTGGTAGAAAAATCCGGGCCCTCCCTATATCCAGCGCTGGATGAACTGGAAAACGAGTTTTGCAAAGAAATGGAACCCTATGTCAAGGATAACGGCATATTGTGAGTGAAACGCATCTTAGGATAGATGTTAAATGAACGGAAATGGCGGACGCCCCGATTTCACAACCGGGGCGTCCGCTTCATGATTGTTTGGCTTTACCTGCTACCCTATCCGGCAGATTCTATTTGTTGTGCTTAATGCTTATGGTTTACCAGCGCGGCCCATAGTGCGGGATAGGTACGCCATACTCATACGCGCCCAGGTCGGGAGCGTCGCCTGTAAAGCCTTCTGTCACATTGGGCAGATACACGCCGGCGTCGATCGCGACCGAATCGGACTTGAGGGTGAAGTCCAGGCCGTCCCCATCGATGGAGTAGACCTTTGTCAGTTCNGCGGCTGTTGAGCGGGGAGGCATCCAGGAGTTCACGAAGATGTCGTGGGTCACCAGGATACTATGGGTATCCAAACCTGTGCCTCTCTGGTATGCTGCCAGCGAAGCATAGTTGCGCGTGGTGCGTGAGCGTACGCCAAAATTATCATCAGCGTAGCGGAAATCAGGGGATGTGAAGCCAAAAGGCTGTGTACTGGTACCGAGGCCGAACCCGTTGTAGTCGGAAGTGGAATAGTTNGTGCGCTGGGTTTGATTAAAGACGCGCGCGGTGGGGGTATCCACGATGATGATGTTATTCCGCCAATGCATGTTCGACGAAATCAATATATTTGCCTCCGCTAGCAAGGTGTTGTTGTAGGTTAAGCCGCCCGAGGGGTGGCAGTCCCACTTGATGGAGCCGGCGCTGGGGACATGATAGACGATATTGCGGATCCAATAGACCGGCCCGCCAAATACCGTCTGCATACTGATCGCGGCGGCGCCGGTATTCAGGCAGAGGTTCCGCTGGATCCGGAC
>WRNN01000047.1 GCA_009776595.1 Clostridiales bacterium | reverse complement strand
GCGGTATTCACCAGAATGACGCGAACCACCATGCTGGACGTCGTGCGGCAGGACTACATCCGCACGGCCAGGGCAAAGGGCTTGCGCGAAAACGTCGTGATCCGGAAGCACGCCCTCAAGAACTGCATGATTCCGCTCACCACGCTCACCGGCGCCTTTATCGCGACCATTTTCTCCGGCTCCATCATCGTGGAAACGATTTTCAATATACCGGGCATGGGCACCTATTTGCTGCTGGGGATCATCGGACGAGATTATCCGATCATCACCGGTTCGATCTTTGTCATATCGCTGCTTGTCTGCACGGTGAATCTGTTCGTTGATATCCTTTATACCTTGATTGACCCGCGTATCAAAGTCCAGTTCATTTCACCGAAGAAGAAAGCCCAACTCGCGGACAAGCTTGCGAAGACAGAGGGGGTCGAAGCGCAATGACAGCCTCTGAAGCAAAAATGAACCATACAATACCCGAAAATGATGTGGAAGAGCCGATCAAGAAAAAAAGCATGCTTGGTGAAATTGCCAAAAGGTTCACCAGAAGCAAGGCGGGGATGCTGGGGCTCTTTGTCGTCGTGATTCTTGTTTTCCTTATCCTGCTGGCGCCGGTCATCACGAGCTATGATTATGCTTTCCAGGATCCGGCCCATAGGTTCGCGTACCCGAGCGCGCAGCATATCATGGGGACGGATAACTTTGGAAGGGATATTTTTACGCGCCTTCTCTATGGCGGCCGCATATCCCTGATGATTTCGCTGGTTTCCGTCGTCTTATCCAACTTTATCGGCATTACCCTCGGCGCGATCGCCGGATATTTCGGCGGATGGGTGGACCTCACGGTCATGCGCATACTGGATATCCTTATGGCCATTCCCTCGCTTATCTTAGCGATCGCCATATCCTCGGCGCTGGGGGGCGGGACCTTCAATACCATCCTGGCGATCTCCGTATCCGGCATACCCTACAGCATGCGCATGACGCGATCGACCATTCTGTCCGTCAAGACCAACGACTTCGTGGAAGCGGCCAGGGCTACCGGTTCAAAGAATTTTCGTATCATCGTGAAACATATCCTGCCGAACTCCTTTGCGCCTGTGCTTGTCAGCGCGACGCTCCTCATCGGCACCAACATCATGTCGATTTCCGGCCTGAGCTTTATCGGTTTGGGCGTGCAGCCGCCGACGCCGGAGTGGGGCTCCATACTTGCGGCGGGGCGGGAGTTTCTCCGGGACTTTTGGCCGCTGATCGTTTTCCCGTCCCTATGCATCTTTCTGACTGTATTTGGCTTCAACCTCTTTGGCGACGGACTCCGGGACGCCATCGACCCAAGACTCAAAGACTAGCGCAACGAACCGCCAGTCTTGCCGCTGTGTCAGAGAAATCAAGAATCAATATAAGGGGGCTGAGTATTCATGGATAAGGAAAGGAATAAAGATCTGGAGTATACTGCTGCGGACGCATTGAATGACGCGCTGGTGAAAGCCGGCGTCTCCCATGTATTTCTGAACTCCGGAACGGATTACCCGCCCATCATCGAGAGCTGGGCGAAATATGAGGCGACAGGCAGGAAAAAGCCGGAAATTATCATCTGCCCGCATGAGACTGTGGCGATAAGCGCGGCGCATGGCTTTGCGCAAGTTACCGGGCAGCCGCAAGCGGTGTTTGTACATGTGGACGTCGGGACGCAAAACCTGGGAGGCTCGCTTCATAACGCCTATCGATGCAGGGTTCCTGTGTTTATTCTGGCCGGACTTTCCCCCTATACGATCGAAGGGGAACTGAAGGGAGGCAGGGACTCCGGCATTCAGTTCATCCAAAACATCGCGGATCAGGCCGGGATTGTACGCAACTATACCAAGCTGGCCAGCGAATACAGAAGCGGAAAAAATATGCAGCAAGTGACCTACAGGGCGCTGCAGATCGCCAACAGCGAACCCAAAGGGCCGGTATATATGATGGCGACGCGGGAAGTCCTGGAAGAAGAAGGCGTCGACATTCAAGCGGACTTGACGAAATGGGCGCCCATATCGCCTATGGGCCTGGATGAGGCATCGGTAGAGATACTGGCCGGGGCCCTCACGCAAGCGAAAAGCCCGCTGATCATCACCTCCTATGTCGGCAGAAACACAGAGAGCGTAGCGGAACTGGTCCGGCTCAGCGAAAGGCTCGCGATCCCGGTGGTTTCTTCCGGCGGCGCTTATATGAATTTCCCCAGCGACCATCCGATGAATCCCGGCTCTATGGGGCAGCCCCTGATTAAGGAGGCGGACGTCATCCTGGTCCTCGACAGCGATACGCCATGGATTCCCGCCCTGACGAAGCCGGCTGAAGGATGCAGGGTATTCTATCTGGATATCGACCCGTTGAAGGAAGATATCCCGCTTTGGTACATCCCTTCCGAAAGATTTATGAAAGCCGATTCGTACACGGCGCTGAAGCAGATCAATCGCAGACTCGATCAGCATACCGGCGCGCCCGATCCCGCCATGCTCGCCGCCCGTCGCGAAAAATATGGGAAAATGAAGGCGGAGACACAAGAAAAGCGCCTGGCGGCCGAAAAAATGCCGCCGGCCATGACGGCCTCGTATTTATCTGCTTGTATCCGCGAAATCATGGATCAGGATACCATCCTGGTCAATGAAACGATAACCAGCGGCGGCGCGGTCTCCAGCCACATTCCGAGAAATAAACCGGGCACCGTATTTGGCTGCGGCGGAAGTTCGCTTGGCTGGTTTGGCGGCGCGGCAATCGGCATAAAGCTGGCACATCCGGAGAAAGACGTTATCGCGTTGGCAAGCGACGGCGTGTATATCTTTTCCAGCCCTACGGCGGTATACTGGATGGCGCGCCGATATAAGACGCCCTTTATGACCGTCATCTACAATAACCAGGGCTGGAACGCGCCCAAGCAAATCACCCAGGGGCAGCATCCCGAGGGGTATGCCGTCAGGAACAATACGTTCTGGTCCGGCTTCGAGCAGCCGGCGAGATTGGATTTGGTAGCGGAGGCGGCAGGCGGCGCCTTTGCCAGGACGGTGGAGAAGCCGGAGGAGTTGATGTCTGTTCTACGGGAGGGCCGCGAGGCGGTGAGAAACGGAACGCCGGCGGTGATCAATGTCATTCTGCCGCCGGTTTGAGAAAGGAAAGCATAGGATTATGAAACAATACAATGTCACGATGCAGCAGCTTTCCGCCATAGTACGCAAACTCTTTACGGGAATGGGTTATCGCGAGAAAGAAGCGGCGTATGCCGCCGACATCATGGTGGAAACAAACCGGAGGGGCGTGGATACCCATGGCGTTACTCGCATCCCCTTTTATTATCGAAACAGTATGGCGGAAGGAAGGGTGAACAAGACTGCCTTGTTAAGCATCCTCAGGGATGAACCTCCCTTCCTCATGGTGGACGCCAATCACGGATTGGGCATTATCATGGCGCCGCAGGCAGCGGAAATGGCCATAAGCCGCGCGAAGGAACAAGGCATTTGCGTGATGGGGATCCAAAACAGCGGTCACTTTGGCGCGGCAGGCTACTATGCCGCGAAATGCGTGGAACAGGGCTTTATTTCACTGGTTTGCTCCAATACCCCTTCAGCGATGACGCCCATAGGCGGCGTTGGCAGGGCTTTGGGCAACAGCCCCTGGTCTATGGCGATACCGGGAGGGAACCGCCATCCTGATCCGATCATGTTTGACATGGCCTGCAGTGAAGTGGCCCTGGGCAAACTGGAGACGGCTATCCGGGAAAACAGGGAAGTTCCCCTGGGCTGGGGCGTGAACAAAGACGGCGAGCCGACCGCCGACCCTGTCAGCATATTAGGCGGCGGATTTCTGCTTCCCTTCGGCGGAATCAAAGGCTATTGCATTTCGATACTGGTCGAAACGCTTAGCTCCATGTTGACTTTCGCGTCCTATGGGAATGGCAAAAACATGGGCGGCGCCAACGAAAATACAAGCCACTTTATCCTGCTGCTGGATCCCGCCCGATTCGGGGATAAGGAGATGTACCAAAAGAGCATCGACGCGTATGTGGATTCCATTAAAGGCACAGCCCGGGCCCCCGGCGTGGAAGAGATCCCCATTCCGGGCGAGATTGAGGCGCGGGCAATGAAAGAGCGTACGGAAAAGGGAATGCAATTGGACGAACTGGTCGCCGATACGCTTGTCGAAGTGGCGCAGAAATGCGGGCTATTGACCGAAAACCAGGACTTTGAAGCTATGCTGGCCTGGGACAGGATGTAAACAGATTTGAAAAAATACTGTTGTTTTTTAGGATCCTAAGTTTGACCGCATGAAACCTAAGATCATACGCACCTTTTGATACTTCAGATAGCGGAACTGTGTATCTGCAAAAACAAAAACGGCAGAGTCTTTCCCTGCCGCATACTAACCGGAGTTTCGGGTTTATAATGTGCATTCGTTATTCTTCCCGGCTTTGTAAATTTGCTTTTTCCAGTTCAGCGATTTCTTCAGTGCTTAACCTAAGCTTCTGCGCAATAGTTTGTATGTCCAGGATACCAAGCAAACTCTTGGCATCTTCCAACCTCGCTTCCTCTCGACCTTCCTCTCGACCTTTCTCTCTGCCTAATTCTAAGCCCTCCTCCAAGCCCTCTTCTTTTCCTTTATCAAAACTTCCTGTCATATCATTGTAATAGTCAAGCTCAGCCTTCTCCCGCATCGCCATCTCGTAGCGCAGCTTTTCGTCGGCGCTCACATAGACAAGCTGTTGTATCGCTTTTTCCATCATCGGGTCCCGTTTTGCTAACATTTCAAGCACCTCCCCGCTTTCGGCAGATAAGAACTGCATCCACATATCTTTCACGGTTACTCCACAATAGAATAATAATGGTAATTTATTGTAGAGTCAATGTTTGTATCATTTGAAAAGGGAGGGGCCGAAACGCATAGATCATCAAGCAGCAGTAGTAGCGGTACCAGCGGGTGAATAGACACGATTTTCTTGCAACTGTTGTATGATATTTAGCGGCTTTGTATTGCGCAACAAAGCAAACTATACTATAATGAACACGTCTTTTTTAGTACCTTACGGACTTGATGTATCAACTAAAAACACGAGTTTTTGTCCGTAAGGGGCTAACGCTGCGTAATCGCAGCGCCGCAAAGCGGAAGGCATGAGCGACATGCGCGCGAATGCCGACAGGATATGGGACAGTGTCCCATGTAACATTCACTAAAGGCTGCGCAGCTTTGGGTTATGGGCGCAGCTCATCTTAGAGGTTTACTCCGGTGTTATTTATCAGCGGCAGCCCACTTTAGGAAAGGAAGGATGACCTTGGAAGTAATACCGGCGCAGCGCTTCTGCGGCAGCTCTGAGACACACTGCCGCCGCAGGGCGCGATTCGTTTTAAAAGCCTTCCCGGACGGAAAAAGAAAGAGGTGCAGGGGCATTGACAAAATATATCATTAAGCGCATTCTTTGGATGATCCCGGTTTTGCTCTGCGTCGTTACGATCGTTTTTACCATTACCTATTTTACGCCGGGCGATCCGGTGCTGATCATCCTCGGGGCGGGAAACTACACCCCTGAGGCTTATGCGCAGAAATCGGCTGAGTTAGGGCTTGATAAAAGCTATCTAGGCCAGCTAACTACCTATATATGGAATTTGGTAACGAAACTAGACTTGGGGAGATCCTTTTTGACGAATATCCCCGTCTCAAGCGAATTGATGGTGCGGATTCCCGTCTCCTTCCGGCTGAGCCTGATGGGCATAGCCGTTATGGTGACGGTGGGCTTGCCCCTGGGCATGATATCCGCGCTGAAGCAGTATAGTATACTGGATACCACCCTGACTTCGGTCTCCCTGATCATCGCGGCTATGCCCGCTTTCGTCATGGCGATCCTGAACCTCCTCATCTTTGGTGTCATTCTCAGGGTACTCCCTACTACAGGGCTGGACAGTTGGAGAAACTATATCCTGCCTGTAGTCAGCGCCGCCGGAAGCGGCATCGGGGTGTATCTGCGCATGACCCGCACCACGATGTTGGAAGTCATCCGGCAGGACTATATCCGTACCGCCAGGGCGAAGGGCCAGATTGAAAGAATCGTCATTCAGCGGCATGCCCTGCGGAACTGCCTGATTCCGCTGGTCACGGTCATCGGCGCCTTCGTCGCTACCGTGTTCTCCGGCTCGATCATCGTGGAGACCATCTTTAACATCACCGGCATGGGGACCTACCTGATGGGCGGACTGCTGGGCAGAGACTATCCGATCATCAACGGTACCGTGTTTGTTATCTGTACCCTGGTATGTACGGTTAACCTGTGCGTGGACATCGCCTACGCCTTCATCGACCCCCGCGTCAAAGCGCAATTCACTTCTCCCCGAAAGAGGGCCAAGATTGTGAAGGAGCTTATCGAAGTAAAGGAGGGGGCGAACTGATGCTGCTGATGACAAAACAAGGCCAGGAAAAGCTGGCCAGGGATATGGCGGAAATCGCGAAAAAGAAGAGCCAGTGGGGCGATGTATGGAAAAGGCTGTTCCGAAATAAACGGGGCGTGTTGGGAATGGGCATCGTCGTCCTCCTGCTGATATTCGTCCTGGGCGCAAACCTTTTTACCAACTATGACTATGCCGTACAGGACGTTACGAATCGATACGACATGCCGGGCCGCGAGCATCTCATGGGGACGGACAATTACGGCAGGGACATCTTCACGCGCCTTCTCTATGGCGGCAGAATCTCGCTGATGGTTTCGATGATGTCGGTCATCATATCCGGTTGCATCGGTATAGCGCTGGGGTCTATCGCCGGCTACTTCGGGGGCAGAATCGACCTGGTAATCACCAGGGTGCTGGATATCCTGATGGCGATCCCCGCGCTCCTGATGGCCATTGCGATCTCCTCCGCACTGGGCTCCGGCCCGGTCAATACCGCGCTGGCGATCTCCGTATCCGGCATTCCGCACAGCATGCGCATCATGCGATCCACGGTGTTGTCCATTAAAAGCAACGACTTCGTGGAAGCGGCCAGGGCGACCGGGTCGAAGCACATGCGGATTATTTTCAGGCATATCCTGCCGAATACCGTGGCGCCGCTCATTGTCAATTCGACGCTCCAGATCGGCGGAAATATCATGGCGATATCCGGCTTGAGCTTCATCGGGCTGGGCGTACAGCCGCCTACGCCGGAGTGGGGCTCGATTCTCGCCGCGGGGCGTATCTATATCCGGGACTTCTGGCCCATCATCGTGTTTCCGGCAATGTGCATCATGCTGACTGTGTTTGGCTTTAATATGTTTGGCGACGGGCTCCGGGACGCCCTCGACCCAAGATTAAAAGATTAGGAGACGGAGTTGTATGAGCTTACTGGAGATAAAAGGTTTAACCATCCATTATGAGACCCGGGAAAGCGTGATCAGCGCGGTGAACGGGCTCGATCTGCGCATCGACGAAAGCAAAACCCTTGGCCTTGTGGGAGAAACCGGCGCGGGTAAGACCACGACAGCCCTGGGCATCATGCGCCTGGTTCCGGATCCCCCCGGGAAGATCCTGGGCGGGGAAATCCTGTTCGAAGGAAAGGATCTGCTGAAAGCCACGGACAACGAGATCCGCAAAATCCGGGGCAACGATATATCCATGATCTTTCAGGATCCGATGACCGCGCTGAACCCCATCATCCGTATCGGGGACCAGATTGCCGAGGTCATCTCCATGATCTTTCAGGATCCGATGACCGCGCTGAACCCCATCATCCGTATCGGGGACCAGATTGCCGAGGTCATCCAGCTCCACGGCAACTGCTCCAAGACGGAGGCGATGGTGCGGAGCCTCAAGATGCTGGAAACGGTGGGCATTCAGCCGGAGAGGAGCATCGAATACCCGCACCAGTTCTCCGGGGGGATGAAGCAGCGCGTGGTCATCGCCATGGCCCTGGCCTGCAGCCCGAAGCTGCTGATCGCCGACGAACCTACCACCGCCCTGGACGTGACGATCCAGGCCCAGGTGCTGGAGCTGATGAACGCGCTGAAGGAGCAGAACAAGACCTCCATGCTCCTGATCACCCACGATCTGGGCATTGTGGCGGAGACCTGTGACGATGTAGCGATCATGTACGCGGGGGAGATCGTGGAGTACGGGTCATTGGCGCAGATATTCCGCAACGCGCTGCATCCGTACACGATAGGCTTATTCGGATCGATACCCTCCCTGGACAAGGATGTGGACAGGCTCAACCCGATCCAGGGGCTGATGCCGGATCCGGCGGACTTGCCGGAGGGCTGCAAATTCCACGAGAGATGTAACTTTATCGACGAGAAATGCGAGACGGGTGAACTGGAGAATGTAGAGGTAGAGCCGGGGCACTTCGTCAGATGCCTGAGAGTCGCGAAGGGGGAGATATAAATGGCAGAGCTTCTCAAGGTAGAGCATCTGAAAAAATATTTCGCTACGCCGGCGGGGCAGCTGCACGCTGTGGACGACGTGAGCTTTGTGATCAACGAGGGAGAGACGCTGGG
>WRNN01000046.1 GCA_009776595.1 Clostridiales bacterium | reverse complement strand
CCCTGAGCTACGAAGAGCATCAGCACATGACGGGAAAGCGTTCCGCTACCTACTCCAANGCGCGCATCGCCGCGGACGGGCAAGGCATGATCCAAGCAGTGGAAATGGACGTATCCATGGATCACGGGGCTTATGCCGGCACCGCTTCCATCGCTTTTGGCAACCTGATCTCTGTTCCTTTCTCGGGTTACCGGGTCCCCAATGTGAAAATGCTGGCTCGCGCCGGCACGTCTAACCACAATTACACCTGCGCTTACCGCGGATTCGGCGCGCCGCAAATCTATACGACCTCCGAGGCGCTCGTCGATATGGCCGCTGAGAAGGCTGGTATCGACCCCTGGGAATTCCGTTATCGAAACGCCGCTCGCCCGGGCGACCTTACTATCAACAGCAGACCATACAAGTCCTACCCCTATCCGGGACTCCTGGAAGCGATCAAGCCTTACTATGACGCCTACAAAGCGGAAGCGGAAGCCGGCAGGGCGGCAGGCAGGCATATCGGCGTGGGCCTGAGTATGGGCGGATTTAATGTGGGCAAAGGTTTCATCGACCACTGTGAGAACGATCTGGAGCTGAACGCTGAGGGCGGCGTCACGGTATACAATACCTGGCAGGATTTGGGCCAGGGAGGCGATATCGGCACGCTGACGCATGTCCTGAAAGCCTTTGCGCCCTTGAACCTGAAGCCGGAGCAAGTACGCTTCATCGTGAATGACACGAAGCTCGCGCCTGATTCCGGGCTTTCCGCCGCCAGCCGCTCCCACTATATGAACGGCAGAGCGATCCTTGACGGCGCAAGGCAGCTTCTCGACGCGATGCGCAAGGCGGACGGAAGCTTCCGCAGCTACGAAGAGATGGTTGCGGAAGGCATTCCGACGAAGTACCGCGGACAGACAGACGAGGTCAGCGAGGGCTTGGATCCCTGTCAGGATCCCAATACAGGCGAAGGCGACCGTTTTTCCGCTTATACCTATGGCGTTAACACTGCTTTGGTAGAAGTGGACGTGCAAACGGGCAAAGTCAAGGTACTGCGTTTTAGCGCCGCCGTCGACGTAGGCACGGTCGGCAACCGGCTTTCTGTCGAGGGCCAGGGGTATGGCGGCATATCTCATAGCATCGGCTTTGCGCTGAAAGAAGACTATGACGGCACGGACAGAGCCGGTAACATGGTCTATTGCGGCATTCCCACGATCTCGGATATCCCCGACGACTTCAATCTGATCTTTGTCGAAGACAATCCCCGCCCGAAAGGCCCTCACGGATCAAGCGGCTGCGCGGAGGTTTTCCAATGCTCCAATCATATGGCGGTCATCAACGCGATCAACAATGCCTGCGGCGTCCGCATNTATGACCTTCCCGCCGTNCCGGATAAGATAAAGGCGGGCTGGGAAGCGCTGCAGCGCGGCGAGGATTTGACGCCGCCCAAGTATTTCCTCGGTTCCGAGTTTGAAGACGAGCTGGAAGAAATACGGGATAATCCGATACAGCTTTGATCAGCCTTAGCCCGCGTGCGAATTCTACAACCCCTCTGGCACAGGGCGGCGCGGCCGGGGCGGTTGAACGAATCTTACATGGGACGGCATTACCTGAAGGAGGAACTCTCGTTTGAACCGGGAAGAAGTCTTTGCTTATACTGCAGGTTGTTATAACGGCGAACCTGCTTCATGTAGCTATGCCTGCCCCTTTCGCCTGGATCTGCGGTCCTTCCTGAAGAAAGCTGCCCGCGGCCGCTGGGACGCCGCTTACAAAGAGCTGCAATCCGCGGTGCTATTCCCTTCGGTCGTCGCCGCGCTCTGTCCGCGTCCATGTGAAGACGCTTGTCAGCGCTATACCGTTCTGGGGAGCGATCCTGTCGCTGTCGGGCGTCTTGAAAGCGCCTGCCTGTCCTTTGCCGGAAAGAAAGATCCGACTGCGTATCCCATTCCGCCCAAAAACGAACGCGTAGCCGTCGTCGGAGCGGGACCGGCAGGGCTGAGCGCTGCTTTGCTCCTGGCGCAAAAACAATTTCAAGTCACAGTCTTTGATCAGCAGGAATCCCGGGGCGGCGAACTTCGCCCGCATCCCGATTTTGCCGGATTTGACGAGGATTTCTCCCTGGCTTTCTCCGCGGTAAACGTAGCGTTTCAGTTTGGCGTGCGTATAAACGCCCTTTCCGAACTCCGCGAATTTGACGCCATCCTGCTTGCCACCGGCGCCGCGGGCGAGCATTTCGGCTTGCTGGACGCCTGGGACAGCGATACCTGCGCAACAGCCGATCCGCGGGTATTCCTGACGGGAAGACTGACGGGCCTTCCGCTCATGGAGGGTATGGCGCTTGGCGTCAAGGCGGTCAGATCGGCNGAGGCGTTTCTGCAGTCCGGTAACCTGTATCCCATGCCGGACGACTGGGACAGCAGCAAGAGCAAGCGTTATCCGCCCCATGGGAACGAAGCGGACCTTCCCGGCGTCGTCCCTGCCGGAGAGGCGTATACAAAGGAGGAAGCGCAGAAGGAAGCAGAACGTTGTATGCTTTGCGATTGTACGGCATGCATGGAAACCTGTGAACTCCTGATCCGATATCGCAAGAAACCGCCGCGTATCGGCAACGATGTGTTTATGGACGGACAGTCCCGTAACTCAGTCAGCAGCGCGAGCATCACGCGCCAGACCTGGAGCTGCAACCTTTGCGGCAATTGCGGGACAAAGTGCGCGGAGGGCGTAGATTTACGCGGCTTATTTCAGCTCTCCCGAAGCGCCCGTGTGGAGAGCGGCTATTACCCGCCGGCCATCCATGACGCCTGGCTGAGGGATATGGATTTTGCCGCGGGGGAAGCAAGCTTTACCTCCGCTATAGCCGGACAGGATCGGTGCGAATACGCCTTCTTTCCCGGCTGCAGGCTCGGCGCGTCAAATCCCGCCTGGGTCACCCGCTCTGCAAGCTTCCTTGCGGAAAAGCGGAAAGCAGGGGTCATCCTCAACTGCTGCGGCGCGCCGGCGTACTGGGCCGGGGATGACGAGACCTTTCGCAGGCATCATGAGGAGCTGCAGACTATATGGCACAACCTGGGAAAGCCGACCCTCGTGACGGCTTGCGTAACCTGCGAAAAAATGTTCACGCAGTTTCTACCGGATATTCCCTATGTCTCCCTTTATGAAATGCTGTCGAAGGACGCCTTCCCGACCGGGGCGCGGACGCCCATCGAAAGGGCCGCGGTATTCGATCCCTGTGCAGCAACAGGAAAAGCCCTTGTCAAAGACGCCGTCCGCCGCCTGGCGGCCGATTGCGGAATCGCTGTGACCGATTATCAGAGCGGGGGGAAATGCTGTGGCTTTGGCGGCCATATGCAGCTGGCAAACCCTCTTCTTTATGACAGTATCACGAAAAACCGCGTCGAGGAATCCAGCGACCCCTTTATCGTCTACTGCGCCAATTGCAGAGATGTGTTTTTGTCGCAGGGCAAAGAGTGTTTCCATATCCTGGATTTAGTCTATGGCTTGCCCTCGCAGGCTGTCCCCACGTTGGAGGAAAAGAGAATCCATCGTCTTGTTGTGAAAAAGGAGCTGGCCGCTATATACGAAAAGGTATTTATCGAGCCGGAAGAAAAGCCCTGGGATCGTCTACCCGTAAGCGTTTTACCGGAAGTACAGCAAAAAATGGAAGGGCTGCTCATCAGCCTCAGCCATATCCGGGAGGCGATCTGGCGCGCCGAAGAAGCCGGGGAAGGCTTTATCAATGAAAACGGGGAATACTTATGCTATCATGAAAAAAATACCCTTACCTACTGGGTATTGTATCGGAAAGAGCCCGGATCTGACGGAGAACCGCAGATTATGGTAAGGGACGCCTACTATCACCGCATGCGTCAAAGAGGAGAACGTTGAAATGGACGGACACTGGCTTTGCAGGAAGTGTGGTCAGCAGCTCATACTGCAGAAAGTTGTTTTCGAATACCTGGGACACAGCTTCTCCCACGAACTTCCCACCTGTCCCACATGCGGAAAATCCATGATATCCGGCGAGCTGGCGGAAAACAAAATGGCGGAAGTGGAAGCCACGCTCGAGGATAAATAGCAATGAATGAAGAGGAGGTAGTATTATGCAGGAAGTTGTCGATTTTATGAAGAAATGCGGAACCTATTATCTCGCTACAGCGGATGGCGAGCAGCCCAGGGTCAGGCCTTTCGGTACGGCTCATATTTTTGACGGGAAGCTTTATATCCAGACAGGCAAGGTCAAGGACGTCTCCAAGCAGATGGAAGCAAACCCCAAAGTGGAAATTTGCTGTTTTGACGGTGAAAAATGGCTTCGCCTCGCGGCGACCGCCGTTCGCGACGAACGTCTGGAAGCAAAGGAGAGCATGCTGGACGCCTATCCGAACCTGAAGAATATGTATAAAGCGGATGACGACAATACGAACGTATTGTACTTGAAAGACGCCGTCGCGACATTTTTGTCCTTTGGCGGAGAGCCGAAAGTGATCAAATTCTAAGACACACCAGGCCCTATCCCCAACGGCGCCGGTCCTGCGGCTCTCACGTCCTACGGACCCAATCCGCTATCCAAAGTTTCATAGGGCGCGTATGTTCTGCTATCCGTGACAGACAAAGGCGCGAATGTCAGCTAAAGCAAGATGAGCTGCCGCTCTCAAAACGCATCGCGGCAGCTCATCCAAACCATTTCCCGCCAGCCTCGCCGACTGGACCTCAGGTTGACATGCGCAGCATGATTTTCAGTTTTGTACCGTTTGTGTTTTCCTCAAGGGCCCGGAAGGCTCCTACGCCGTCTTCCAAACGATACCGGTCCGTGATCAGCGGCGATACGTCCAGCGTGCCATCCGTCAGCAGGGCAAGACAGCGCCGGAACTCATCAAAGGTGTAGATATGGGTACCCTGGATCCGCAGCTCCGTCACTACGATCCGCTGCATATCCACTTCGATCATTTTTTGCGCGTTGCCTACCCATATGGCCAGCCCTCCCGGCCGGAGCGCTTCAAGGGAGGACTGCGCCGTAGCGGAAAATCCGACGGCTTCAAAAGCCAGATTACATAGCTTGCCCTTCGTATACTGTTTGACCGCTTCAGCGAAATTTTCTTTCACCGGATTGATGGTTGCGTCCGCTCCCAGTTTTTTTGCCAAATCCAGCCGGAAATCAAAGGTGTCGCTCATGATCACATATCCGTCTGTTCTTTGTCTGAGCATCATCAGCACAAGCAAGCCAATCGTTCCGCCGCCAACGATGATCGTATACTCNGAACGGTTGAGTTCATCGCCGGAGACCTTGCAGACCGCGTCCATAGCGACAGCCATCGGTTCGACCATCGCCGCCTCTTCCAATGAGAGAGAATCGGCAAAGGGTATCAGGAATTTTTCCGGCACAGCTACATACTGCGCCATGCAGCCATCGAAGGTCAGGATCCCGAGAAAGCTTCCGTTCACGCAATTATTCGTCATGCCGCTCTGGCATATATCGCATTCGCCGCAGAAGAAATTGGGGAAAACCACTACTTTTGTTCCGAGAGGATAACGCCCTCCTGCGGGCGCCCAGGCTACGACGCCTGACGCTTCATGCCCCATGACCATGGGTGCGATGCGCCGGTTGGTTTTGCCAAGATAGCCCTCGTAGTCAGAGCCGCAGATCCCGCAGGCTTCGATCCTGATCAGATATTCGTTTCCCCGGGGTACNGGATCCGGAACCTCCCGCAGTTCCAGCGTTTTGTTTCCCAGATAGTACAATGCTTTCATCGTATCCCCCTCCATTTGTAATTCGATAATNTGATTATAACACACTTTTTAATAAGAATGGTTTCAAGGAAGGANGGATTTCATATGGGTATTCTGGAAGCCTTTTCGTTGGAAGGAAAAAACGCAATCCTGACAGGAGCGTCAAACGACGCCGGANTGTGTTANGGCATGGCGATCGCTTTACANGAAGCCGGGGCAAGAATCGTGCTGCTGGATATCTCGCCGGATGTATACAAGCTGGCGGAATCGCTGGGCGGCGAAGAGAAGGGATATTACGCCATCCAATGCGATCTTTGTGACGCGGATTCGCTAGCCTCAGCCTTCGAACAGGCGCTTGCGCTTTTTGACGGACAGCTTGATATCTTGCTCAACGGCGCCGGACTCCAGTACAGAAACGAGGCTCTGAGCTTTCCCGCCGACAAGTGGCGCGGCATCATCGACGTGAATCTGAGCGCCATGTTTTTCGCCTGTCAGGCGGCAGCGAAAGCGATGATTCCCAAAGGAAAAGGCAAGATCATCAACATTGCTTCTCTTACTTCCTACTTTGGAAGCAGAAATATCCCCGCCTATGCAGCCAGCAAGGGCGGCGTCATGCAGCTTACAAAGGCTCTCTCCAATGAGTGGTGCGCTCTCGGCATTAACGTGAACGCCATCGCGCCCGGGTATATGAAAACAAAACTCACGGAGAACCTGATCGATACCGACTTGGGCAGAATCCATACCGGTCGAATCCCCGCCGGGCGATGGGGGGAGAGTAAAGACTTAATGGGGGTGACCGTATTTCTGGCAAGCAGCGCCTCGGACTATGTCAGCGGCGCGATCATCCCCGTAGACGGCGGCTACCTCGGGTTTTAGTCCTTTATCTTATTACAGGAATGGAAGGTGTATAGACTTTGACGACAGATTTAACTGTAGATATAGAAAGAATGCGCAGGCTCAGCGCCGATATACGGATCGAAACCATCCGTATGCTGGCGGAAGCCGGCTTCGGCCACATTGGCGGCTCGGCTTCCATAGCCGATGTGCTGGGCGTCTTATATGGCGGCGTCATGCAAGTGGATCCGGCCAATCCGGGATGGGAAGGACGGGACTGGCTGGTTCTGTCTAAAGGGCACTGCGGGCCGGCCTTATATGCGGCTCTCGCCCTCAGAGGCTTTTTCCCGATGGAGTGGCTGAAAACCGTAAATAAGGGAGGTACCCGTCTGCCGAGTCACGCGGACAGAAGGCGCACCCCCGGGGTGGATATGACCACCGGTTCCCTCGGGCAGGGAATCTCGGCAGCAATCGGCATAGCGCTGGGTAATAAGCTGAAAGGCCTGCCCAATTATACCTACTGCATCGTGGGGGACGGAGAAATCAACGAAGGGCAGGTATGGGAAGCGGCGCAGACGGCCAACAGCTTCTGTCTGGATCATTTTATCCTGTTTGTGGACTGGAATAAGAAACAGCTGGACGGCGAACTGGATTTCGTGAACCCGCCTCTGGAAATGTCCTCGAAATTCGAAGCCTTCGGTTTCCATGCACAGACGGTCAAAGGCTATGACGCCGGCGCCATCCTTGCCGCCATCCAGTTGGCGAAAGCATGCACAGACAAGCCCTCCGTGATCATTCTGGATACGATCAAAGGCTTGGGCGTCAGCTTCGCCGAGCGGGAAGCCTTCAACCACTATCTCAATATTGATCAGGAAATGGCAAGGGAAGGCATTGAAGAAATAGAAAGGCGTTATGCCGCCAATACCTATCCGGGAGGTGATCTGGTATGAACGATTTGATCAGGATCCTTGATCAGCACCCTCTCGGTCAGGAAGAGATGCGCTTTGTGTACAGCAGCGCGCTGATCCGCGCCGCCCGCGAGAATGACCGGGTCGTGTCCGTAAACTGTGACTTAAGCAGCTCGACGGGGACCGTTCCCTTTACCAACGAGTTTCCTGACCGGTCCTTTAATGTCGGGATACAGGAGGCGAACGGCTGCGGCGTGGCAGCCGGGTTGTCGGCTGCGGGTTTTATCCCTTTTTATCACTCCTTCGCCGTATTCTCCTCCCGCAGAATATGCGATCAGGTTTTTCAATCCTGTGCTTACGCCGGTTTGAATGTGAAGATTATCGGCTGTGACGCCGGCGTGAGCGCCACCTATAACGGCGGCACGCATATGGCCTTTGAGGACATCGGCGTCTTGCGCTCCATTCCGGAAATCACCATCGTTGAACCTTCGGATTCCGCCATGATGACCGCCCTCGTTCCCCTGATCAGGGACATCTACGGCGTCGTCTATATGCGAACGCCCAGAAAACAAGTGGCGGACATCTACCCTGCCGGGACGCAGTTTGAACTGGGCAAGGCCGCCCTGCTCCGCGAAGGGAGCGATGTGACGCTGATCGCCTCCGGCATGCTCGTCGTCGAGGCGCTCGCCGCGGCAGACAAACTCGCCGGGGAAGGGATTCAGGCCCGCGTTGTCGATATGTTTACGATCAAACCTCTCGATCAGGCCTGTGTGATCGACTGCGCGCAGCGTACAGGCGCCATTGTTACAGCGGAGAATCATAATATCATCGGCGGCCTTGGCTCCGCCGTCGCGGAGCTGCTGTCGGAAGAGTGTCCCGTTCCCCTGGCGCGGGTCGGCGTGCGGGATCAATTCGGCGAGGTGGGTACGCAGGAGTATCTGATGGAGCGTTTTGGCTTGACTGCGGAGCAAATCGTCGTCAAAGCCAAACAGGTTATCACGCGAAAGAAAGTGTAGGGGAGGTTCTGGTAAGGTGAAAGGCAATTGTTTAATCGCACAGTCCGGCGGGCCCTCGTCC
>WRNN01000045.1 GCA_009776595.1 Clostridiales bacterium | reverse complement strand
AGGCGTAAGTCGCTAGCCATCGGGGATCACTTCGATCTGGCACATTTTCATCGTGAGCAAAGCGGCTCTGTGGCTTTCTTCGGTCACCCCCGCGCAGCAGGAGGCGTCGACGCTGATCCTGGTTTCCGGTAGCCTCGCTTTAAGAATGAGGGCGTTGGAGACGACGCATATGTCTGTGCATACGCCGCAAAGCTCGATTGCCTCATACCCGCCGGCAGCGACTTGATCCGCCAGTTCCAGGGAACCAAAGCAGGGTTTGTCCAGCACCATACAGCCGCCGGTTTGCAGCGCGTCTGCTATGCGGTGCCCTTCCGTACCGATGATACAATGCGGAACCGGGAGATATTTTCCCTCTTGAGACGATAGATACGCGGCGTCATGGCTGTCCCGTGTAAACAAAATTGCGTCGCCGTTTTTTCTGTATTCCTCTATCTTCTCCGCCACTTTCGGCAAGATTTGTACCGCCTGCGGCGTGCCGAGGCTTCCGGTGAGAAAGTCATTCTGCATGTCGACAACGATAAGCAATTTCTTCATTTGCGTGACTCCTTTCCTATATAAATTTCCATTCCAAATGGGGCGCTGCCCCATTCCCAAGTCTGCGGCGTCTCCCCGGCATGAGGATCAGGCTACCCATTGCATCCCCATCGTCAGAAACAGGAAAGCCAGGGCGGATATCAACAGGCTGTAGAGCAGGCAGGGGATCGCGGTAGACAGGATGAGCTGTCCTTCTTTGCCCACGGCGCCCGTGGTCGCCGCCACCGCCACCACACTGTTTACACAGACCATACTGCCGACAGCACCGCCGATAAACTGCTGCGCGCAGATCAATACGGTGGGAAGCCCCACATAGAGGGCGGTGTCGAACTGAAGCCGGGCAAACATAACGTTGGACACCGTATTCGACCCGGCTACAAAGGCCCCAAAGATCCCCACCAGCGGCGCGATCAGGGGGTAAGCGCCGCCGAAGGCTGCGCCCAGGCTTTGGGCGACGATGGTGGTCATGTTTTCCATACCGGAAGCATTGATCTGGGTATTGGTCATGATTTGCACCAGCGCGACGCCGCCCGCCAGCGCAATGCAGGCGTTGGTCACCTGACCGAAAGTCTGCTTCACAATGCTTTTGATCTCCCGGCCCTTGATGCGATAAAGCAGCATCACCAGCACAGCGGCGATAAGGAAGGGAAACAGGCCCGGGTTATTTCCTATTTTCCAGCTATACTCCACGCCGGCGACGCCTGCTATGTTCCTGATAACCAGCGGATTGTTATCGATCCAGCCTTTGAAAGGAAGCCAGGGCATCCTCGTTGCGATCAGAAACAGGGCGATAAGCGCATAGGGGAACCATGCCTGTATCAAGGATATGTCCCTGTGTTCTTCCGCCGGTTTTTTTTGCGAAGGCGCGTCTCCCGGGAAGCGCCACACATCGGCCGGTACAAGAAAGCCGGCTCTCACGCCGCCGATCAGCAGGATAAAGCCGATAATCGAGCCCAGGAGCGTAGGGAGCTCAGGCCCGATATAACGCGCGATCAGATAATACGGCACCGAGAAACAGGCGCCGGCGTACACGCAGAACGGAAAGAGCGTCACAGCGTCACGGAAGGATTTCTTCTCCCCAAAGTGATAGACAACCAGCAGAATTATGATGAAGGGGATGAAAATGCCGACGCACATATTCATCAAACCGACCGTGGCGTATAGCTGGGTAGCGTAAGCAGCCGGACTGACGCCCGGCAACTCTTGTACGCCGGGTAGAATCGTGGCAAAACCGGTCATCGAGGGGACGCCCACCACCCCGAAGCATACCGGGGTGCTGTTTGCGATCAGGGAAGCCATGGCTGCCGCGAAGGGCGGAATCCCCAGGCCCACCATAAGGGGGGCGGCTAGCGCCGCCGGCGTGCCGAAACCGGCCGCGCCTTCGATAAAGGCGCCGAACATCCAGCCAATGATCAGGATCTGGATGCGTCTGTCCCCGGATATTTTACTGAAGCCTTGCCCAATGGCGTCGATGACGCCTATCCTGGTCAGCGTATTGAGCAGCAGGATCGCGCCGAAGATAATCAGCATCACGTCAAGGGAGCGAATAAGGCCGGAGAGCGAAAAAGCAAAAACATGAGGGAGGTTCATTTTCCAGACGCTAAGGGCAATCAGGCTTCCCGCGAGCCATGCGAAGAGCAGGGAGGCGCCGGATTTGACACGAAAGGCGGTCATCAGAACCAAAGCCAGCGCGATGGGCAAAATGGCCAGTATCGCGTACATAAAACACTACACTCCTTCAAATCCGGGCTTGTTTTCGCAATTTGACGATTCTCACCAGAGACAGNGCTATACCGATCGTGCAAATCAAGGAAGCAATCAGATAGGCGTTTCGCATGCCGAACATAAACGCATCCTCCTGACCAAGCCCGCGCTCATAGCCGGTCACCCGGAAACCAAGGACGCTGCTCATCCCCCCATAGAGAATGGCTGTGGTAAACGCGATACCGGTGGACTGGCCAATGTTTCGCGTACTCATGCTCACCGACCCGCCTATACCCAACTTTTCTCTGGGGAGGCTGGACATGATCAAAGTATTGTTTGGCGCCTGGAAAAGGGCTGAGCCAAAACTGATGATACAGAAATAGAGGATCATCATCATCACAGGGGAATCCTTNGCCAGGGTCGCCATCAGCAGCAGGCCGATGAGATTAATGNATTGCCCGACAATACACAGCCTTTCGCCGCCGACTTTGTCGGTGAGATAGCCGCTTATCGGGGTAATGAATAGAACGAGAAGAGGCGATATGGACATATACAAGCCGGCGACGTCGGCGGGGATGTTGAGTACGCCTTGCATATAGAAGGGAACGATAATGCCTCGGAAAGCATTGGTGAAGGACAGAATGAACGCGGTCAATACATTGACAGAATAGAGTGGGTTCTTAAATATACTGAGATCCAGCAAGGGCATTGCTTTTCTTCGCTGCATGGCGAAGAAGGCGGTCGCCGCCACAAGCGCCATGGCGCTCCATGATAGGATGACCACGCTTGTATAGCCGATGGCATAACCTTCCTGCATGGCATACAGAAGAGATACGATGGCGATCGTGTAGAGGAGCGCGCCAGGGTAATCCATGGTTTCCTTATTCGTCGGTTCGTCTTTAGGAAAATACTTGAGCCCCAAGATGAAGGCCACAATGGCGAAGGGAACCTTGGTCAGGAATATATANTGCCAGCCCATATGGACAACGATGAGGCCCCCGATGGTAGGCCCGGCCAATGTACCCAGCGAAATCGCGCCCCCGTAAATCCCCAGCGCCCTGCCGCGCAGGTGCTGCGGAAATACCATCGTGATGATGCCCTGGCTGTTCGCCATCGTGCAGCCTGCCCCTATGGCCTGTATCACGCGCGCGATGACNAGCGTCGTCAGCGAATTGGCCATGCCGCTGAAAAGCGTACTCAGCGCATAGATGGAGATGCCGATCATGTAGAAGCGCGTCTTGCCAATAATGTCGCCGAGCCTGCCGAAGAACAGCACCGTGGTGGACGTAGTAATGGAATAGGCGCTGACGATCCAGATGATGGCGCCGGAGGTCACGCCCAGGCTTTGGCTTATGGTAGGCAGGGCGATATTGAGCATGCTGCCGTCGAGGCCGTCCATGATGACTTTAAATACGACCACGGTGAGAATCAGCCATTTTCTTTTGTCAGCATCCTCATTCGTCTCCGGGTTTGACTGTATTTCCGTATTCATGAATGTCTCCCCGCTCCTCACAATCACCGCTTCTTGACTCCCTAACCGCCGACACATAAAAACATAGTATCACCATTCGGGCAAGAGTACAATAAGCAGGTCAGGCGTCGAATACCCGCGACGGCGGCAGTGAATACGAAATCCCGGGCAGCTAAACAAGGCTGCCCGGGATTTGTTTCGCTGCGATCCAAGAGGATTAAATCTGCGCGTTTTCCAGCAGGATGGCGACGCCCATGCCGCCGCCGATGCAGGCGCTGGCAATGCCGTATCGCTTGCCTGTCCTTCTCAATTCTTCCGCTACGGTCATGGTGAGACGAACGCCCGTACCGCCTTCGGGGTGCCCGATGGAGACGGCGCCGCCGTTCGGGTTCAGCTTCTTGTAGAAGCTGGAATTGAAATCCACTTTCAGGATCTTCATGCAGGCCAGTACCTGCGCCGCGAAAGCCTCATTGATCTCGATCACGTCGATGTCGTCCAGCGTGAGGTTGGTCTTCTTCAGAAGCTTTTGGATGGCGGGGGCGGGGCCTGTTCCCATCACGTCGGGATCCACGCCGACAAAGGTGAAGTCGTTCAGGAACGCGACGGGCGGAAGCTCGCGGCGCTTGGCTTCGCTTTCGGTCATCAGGACCACCGACGCCGCGCCGTCCACACTGCCGCTGGCGTTGCCGGCGGTGACCACGCCGTTCTCCTTGTAGACGGGCTTCAGGGTCGCCAGGACGTCGAGCTGGGTATAAGGCTTCAGATGCAGATCCTTGTCGTGGGGAATCATGGTGACTTTGCCTTTTCTGTCGGTCTGCGGCGCTTCAATGGGTACGATCTCCACGGCCAGCCGGCCTTCGTCCTGGGCCCGCTTCGCCTTCATCTGGGATTCATAGGCAAAGAAGTCTGCCTCTTCCCGGGTTACGCCATAGATCTCTGCCTGCTTCTCCGTCGTGCCCATCGGGCTGGTGTCGCCATATTTCTGAGGAGTGCCGTCGCCGCTCCCTCTGCCGCCCAGCATAATCCCGCCTCTGGGAATGCCGGTCCAGGCTACGGATAAAGGCAGCGAGACGAGACTGTGACTGTTCATTTCGGCGCCCACAGCGACGTTCACTTTGCCCTGGCCGGTCCAAAGCTCCATCATGCTGTTGGTGACGGTGGTGAATCCGGACCCACAGATGCGGTTCAGGGTGTATCCCGTAGCCGTCGAGGTATCCAGGTCGGCTTTCAGCGCCAGAACGCGCGCCAGGTTGCCGCCTTCGCCGGCCTGGTTCATCACGCCGGCAATGACGCCGTCCACGTCGCTCTTCCCCAGCCGGGAGCGCTCCATAGCCGCCATCATGGGGACGAAAGCCAGATCGGGAAGCTTAATCTCCTGAAATTCTTTTCCGTTTTGACTGGAAAAGGGTGTGCGGGCAAAACTGGTAACTACGACTCTTTCCATGTGTTAACCCCTCTCTTATTGTTCTTTCCGTTTATTTACAATATAAAACGCTGTGATAAAGCAGATCGGCCCTTGCCACAAATGAACTTCCGCGACAGGACTCTTCCTCTAATATAATCAGATATTCATCTGTTTTGTCAAGTTTTAAAGCTTTACTTTACTGTAAGCCTGCTCAAAATCCATCCCTTCCCAAACCATTTGCTTGAGNTTTTCTTCATTTTCGGCGATAGACCGGGCTTCCTCCAAAATGGGCTGCGCAAAACGGGGNGCGATCACGATGATACCGTCGCTGTCGGCGACAAGAATATCCCCCGTATGAATCTGTACGCTGTCGATTTCTACGGGGATTTCAAATCCCACCGTTTCCAGATCGGGCGTGCTCCTGACCGGCGTTGCGCCTCTCGCATAGATGGGAAAGCCAAAAGCGTTGATTTCATCGATATCCCGGTAACCTCCGTTGACGACAAAACCCGCCAGCCCTCTGACTTTCGCCCGCAAGGCAAGCAGGCCGCCGCCATTACAGACGTCCGTCCTCCCTCCCGCATCGATGACGAGGATGTGCCCGGGTTCCACAAGCTTGTTGATTGCCTCGCTGTGCCGGGCCAGTTTCGCGCCGGTCGAGGCCGGATGCCTGAACATTTGCTTCATGGTGTACGCGAAGCCGGCAAGGTGTTTGCCCTCGTGCCGCGTAAGCAGACGGAGGCTCGTGATGACGCTTCTCTGCAGCCCAAGGTTGTCCATGGCGTCAGACAGGTTCCCGGTAGAGAATTCGCCGAACTTTTGGATCATCTCTTTCGCATTCCGTTCCTTTTTTATTTCTGTCATTCTAACCATTCCTCACATATCATATTTCATACATCCAGACTCTCATATTGTAGCACAAAATGGTCTTCTATTTTTGCCTTCCTTTCCTTAAAATGTGTAAAACAAGATACAAGGATGATACGCAGCCGGTGTATACTATGCCCGAAAATCCATATTGACTATACGAGGAGGGCGTCATTTATGAGAAAATCAAAAAAAATGNTTATCGGGATTGCTGCGGTTCTGTTGGTGACCGTCATACTGGGNGCGCCGGTGTTTGCCCAAAACCTGACCAGAATGATAGAGGTGCGGTATAGGGACATCAAGATTTATGTTGACGGAGAGATTGTTGTACCCGGGGACGCTTCGGGAAGAATCGTGGAGCCGTTTATCTATGATGGCGCAACTTATTTGCCGATTCGCGCGGTCAGCGAAGCATTGGGCTTGACTGTGGAATGGGACGGCGATACCAACAGCGTGTACATAGGAGAATCGATCCCGCAAGAAATCAAGGAAATAACGGTCAGCACGGCGGAGGAGTTCGTCGCCGCCTTAGGCTCGAACAGGNGAATCCTGCTGCAGGAAGGCGAGTACAATCTNAGTACAGTAAGCGCCAGTTATATCAACAATCCCTCTGTATCCCTTCGTAAAGCCTCCGACGGTCCGGAGCTGGTCCTTACGGGCATAGATAATCTGCAAATAGAAGGCATAGGCGACGAGCAGAGCGAACTGATCATCGAGCCGCGTTACGCTTTTGTCCTGTGCTTTAAAGACTGCTCCCATATCAGCATAGCGAATATCAAAGCCGGACATACGGAAGCCGGGGATTGCGAAGGCGGCGTCTTTTCCTTTACAAGCAGCAGCGGCATCCAAATCAACGATACGCTGATGTACGGCTGCGGCACCTACGGGCTACAATTATTGTGGGTAGCGGATATGAAAGTAGCCGGTTCGAGCATCTATGGATGTACCTATGGCGCCATGACAGTATCTTCCTCCGCGGACATTTTGTTTGAAAATTGTGTTTTCAGAGATAATACGGGATTGAGTATGGTCGAAGTCGAGGATAGCGCCCGCTTTACCATCGATCGCTGCGAATTTCTGCGGAATACCTGCGATTGGTTCCCCGTCCCGATGTTATCCTTCTCAAATTCGGAAAACGTTGTAGTGAAAAACACGCTATTCAAAGACAATATTGCGGATGCGCTCATTGGGCAGGCTGATTTTGAGTGGGATGCGTCCAATTCCTTTGAGAACAATTCCTTTGGTCCCGCCGGCGACTAATGTAAGCGCCGACTATGGCGGGGGCGGCGGGCGGCACAGTGGACATCTCTCCGGACCTGCGGTATACTTTTCATCATGGGCGTCTGCGGGATTCAGATAGCGGGATGCAGGAGAGGAGAGTAGGAAAGCGGAGATGCAGGATCCAGAGGCGAAGCAGGACCTTCGGCCGGCGCCGTATATTTATTTGCGAAATAAATTTGCCGGGATGCCAAAAATCTATTGGACTTTGTCGTCCGTTGCTTTTTTGTTCTATTTTGCCTGGGCGACCAGCGCCTATCTGACGGTTTTTCTGCAGAAAAGCGGTTTCTCCACCGCACAGGTCGGTATCATCAACGGGATCAATTTTGCCGTCTCCATATGTGCGACGCCGTTTTGGGGCGTGATCGCGGATAAGGTCCGCTCCAACCGAAAGATCATCGTCTTCTGCATGGGCGTCGCTTCGATTCTATGGGCTCTCGTGCCCGCTTCTTCCCGCATTGCGCTTGGGCCGATCTTCCTCATGCATCTGCTCATCCCCCTTTGCTCCTTCTTCCGCTTGCCGGCCCAGTCCCTGATGGACGCTTTCAATGTACAAACCTGCGCCAGGGAAGGGGTGGCCTATGGGAGCGTGCGTATATGGGGCTCCATCAGTTTCGCGATCATGTCGCTGTCCTTGAGCGCCATCCTGCCCTGGGCCGGGGTCGAAGCCTCGTTTTATATGTACGGCATCGCGTTCATCCCTCTACTATTGATCCTGTCGCGGATGAAAGATACCACGGACACAGGAACCCCGCGAAAAAGCCTCTCTTTCAGAGAAATGCAGTTCGGCAGGCTATTTAAGAACTACTATTTCCTGACTTATATGGTATTTGCGATATTTATGCAAATGCCGGTGAATACCTCCATGACCTTCCTGCCTTATCTTGTGGATATGGTCGGCGGCGATACGGCGCAGTTCGGGCTGGTTTCCGGCTATAAAGCATTGCTGGAAGTGCCTACACTGCTACTGATGGCGCCTATGCGCAAGCGTTTCCCTCTTCCTGTAGCCGTCATCCTGGCCGGCACATTGTATACCATTGAGTTCAGCCTGTATACCGGCGCGAACAGCCTGCTGCAGATACTGGCGATCCAGACGATACATGGCCTGGGCGGCGGGCTGATGATCGGCGCAAGCACAAATTATGTCTATACTATGGCGCCGGACGGCCTCAACTCCACCGCCCACACCCTCAACGGCGCGATGAATTCCGTCGCGGCTATTATCGGCAATATGCTTGGCGGCCTGCTCATCACTTATATAGGCATTCGCAGGTTTT
>WRNN01000044.1 GCA_009776595.1 Clostridiales bacterium | reverse complement strand
ATAAACCCTCCTCTTCACAATCCATGATGTCTTCAACATCGTAAACCTTACCATCTATAAGTAGAGGACACTTATATTGCGTTGAGGATTCATTATACTTAACTTTCATAATTACACTCCTATAAACTAATACTATAATACGGTTCGCTGCTCAACATAACCAGCAGTTTGACGATTCCGCGAAGGGTGGAAGGATAAATGCCGGAGGGTCATGCGGCTCTCCGTGTCTACGAATACTTTAGCATCACACCGCCATACTCTGTACATAGATATAGAAAGCTTTGCCCTATTCATCGACGGTTTACAGCCATTCATATTTCTTTCGATATACATTTAAACCAACGAAGACGCCCACAAGCTCCTCTTCAAACTCACCCTCGAGTTCTCCTTGGAGCTCCACATTCCCTTCTGTGCTTGCAATGATGATCGACTTACCCGATTTACTCTCGCCGCAATCCGTAGCTAAGTCTACTGTTATGGTAAGAGTCCTGGTCTTCTTGTCTATGCGCATATCCACATTCTTCACAGCTTTTCCTCCATTCTTTTGACGAACGCCTGTTTCTACGGAGAGTATATAGATGGTTCAAGGATTTGGTGCTATTATAGCAACAGCGATCCGATTCGTGCAATACGAAATGGGAAGGATTGATTGACGATCTATTCTCTTTGTTATCACGGCCCGACCATGGTATACTAAGATTGGAAATACACCAAGGCGTGTATGTCCGGAATGGCAGGCAACGGGTCCATAGTAACAGGAGGCAGTCAGGTGAGCCAAGCGGCATTCGTTTATATTTTTAATCTCAGTATCCTTATCGGCTTTGTCATCCCTTTACTCAATCTTCTCTCCGGCTGGATAAGCGGCTTATTCGGCGGGGGGACTGATGTTGACGCGGGTATGGACGCGGGATTCGACAGCAGCGCGGATATCGGTCTGGACGCCGGGCTGGACGCCGCTGTGGATTTCAATCCGGATATAAGCATGGACTTGGATCCGGGCTTGGACTTTGATCTGGATCTGGACTTGGATCCGGGCCTGGACATGGATTTTGGCCTTGACGCGGGCTTAGACGCCGGCTTAGACGCCGGGATAGATGCTGCGATGGATACCGGCATTCACGTCGTCGCGGAAGCTGCCGCAGCGAGCGGCGCGGCAGGGAAAGCGGTAGCCGGTCACGGCGGCGGGCCCATCCCCTTTAACCTGATGAGCCTGTGCCTTTTTCTGGTGGTCTTCGGCGCGATGGGGAGGATGCTGCTGCCCTTTATGACCTTCTTCCTGATCCGCGCAGTGCTGCTGCTCGTCTGTCTGGCAATCGCGGCATTTTTCTACTGGGCTTTGTATACATTCCTGATCAAGCGTTTGAAGGAAAACGACGCTTCCGCCCTTTCTTACAGGGAACTGCGGGGCATGGGCGGCGAGCTTACTTTAGGCATCACCGGGGACGCCATAGGGCTGATATCCCTGAAGGATAAAACAGGGGTGGCGATCTCCTTTCGCGCAAAAATAGATCCGCACCTTAAAAATCTGATGCCCGAAACCCTCCCGAAAGGAGAGTCTGTCGTGGTAACGGATGTGGATATGGAAAACAAAATTTGTTATGTATCGGTATATCAGCATAAACTGAAGGCCAAAAAGAGGGAGGAATGAATGAATGGGATACTTGATACCGGTTTTGATTATCGTCGTTGCTTTGGTTGTGATCGTGGGGGCAATCAGCACCACATGGAAAAAGGTCCCCTCTGACAAGGCAGGCGTGGTCGTCGGGGTCGGGCGGCCGAAAGTGGTCACCGGCGGCGGATGTATCGTGATCCCTGTGTTTCAGAGAATGGATACGATCACCCTTGAGAACATCATGTTTCAAGTGGAAATACGGCAGACGAAGACGAAGCTGGGCGTCCCCATCAACGCGGACGGTATTGTTGTTTTGAAGGTAAAAAATACCAATGAAACGATATTGGCTGCCGTTCAGCAGTTCAATTGCGCCAACGAAGGCGAAACGGTGATGATGATCCGCACCCAGGCTTCCGAAGTATGCAAAGGCAAGCTGCGCGAGATTGTTTCGTCGATGAGCGTCGAGGATATCTACGACAATAGAGAGAGCTTTGCCGCGAAGGTACAGGAAGTGGCAGGCAAGGAGCTGGAGGAAATGGGACTTGAGCTGAAGTCCTTCACGATCAACGACATCACCGACGAAGAAGGGTATATCGAAGCGCTGGGCAAAGAGCAGATTGCCAAAGTAAAGTCGGAAGCGGCTATCGCGGAAGCGGAAGCGGAGAAGAATCGCCAGATCAAGACAGCGGAAGCCCTCAAACTGGGAAAAACAGCGCAGCTTGACGCGGAGGCACAGATTGCCGAAGCGGAGAAGGAGAAAGAGTTAAAGGTGCTGGCCTTCATGGAGGAGCAGGAAACCAGGCGGGCCAGGTCTGACGCGGCATACCAGATCCAGGAGAATATCACGTCCAAGGATGTGAAGAATACCTCGATGGACGCGATTGTCCTGGAAAAGAAACGGCAGCAGGAAGTGGCGGAAGCCCAGGTGCAGATCGAGATCCAGTCCGAACAGAAGAATATCGAACTGGCGCAAAGGAAAGCCGATCGTAAGCAGGCGGAGCTGCAGGAGACTGTGATTCGCCCAGCGGAAGCGGAGAAGGAGAAGCGCAGGCTGGCTGCCGAGGCCGACCGCTTTGAGCAGGTGCAGCGGGCGGAAGCTGAGGCGGAGAAGCTGCGGCTGGAAGGCGAAGCCCGGGCGAAAGTGCAGGCGGAAGTGATCACGCAGGAAGGCGCAGCCAGGGCTAAGGTCATCGAAGCCACAGGCATTGCCGAAGCGGACGCCATCCGGCGCAAAGGGCTGGCGGAGGCCGAAGCCCTGGAGAAGAAAGCGGAAGCGCTGGCGAAGATGAACGAGGCCGGCAAGCTGGAGATGGTCATCGATAAGTATCCGGAGATAGTGGCGGCAGCGGCGGAACCGCTCAGGAACATCGGGAAAATCACTTACGTGGGCGGCGTCGGCGGCGAAGGCGCCGGCGTTGCGGGTGAAGTGGCCGGCTATACCGCCGGGATTCTGAAGGCGGTTACGGAAGTGATGAACGAGACGCTGGGTTTCGATTTCGTGGACGTCATGAAAGCCGGGACCTATGACGCGAAAGTGAACAAGAAACTCCAGATCGACGTCAGCGGGCTGCCTGCCGGAGCAGCGTCCGCGGCGATTACGCCGGAGGCTGTGCCGACGGGAACAGCGCTGTCGGGAACCGTATTGCCAGAAGCCGCCGGAGGCGGGCAGTAAGGAGAACCACACAGCGCCGGCTAAACAGGCTTGCAGCCATTGAAGTTGTACGAACAAGCCTTTAGGCTTGCGTAAAATTTGCCAGAGACGCTCTACGTCGCACAGATTGTCAGATATAGGGATCCCGTTAAGCAATCTCTAAGGTGGGATTCACGTTTTCCGGAGGATAGATGGAAACACAGGGAAGAACGACGGTAGTGAAAGCCGCCGGACTGTTAATGGCGTCCACCATAGTATCCAGGATACTGGGCTATCTGCGGGATATCCTTATTGCGGCAGCCTATGGGCAAACCCGGGTCACCGACGCCTATTTCGCCGCTTTTTCCATTCCGGATTTTCTCTATAATCTTTTGGCAGCCGGTACGATCACCGCTGCGTTTATTCCCGTGTTTTCCGGCTATATTGCTACGGACAGGCAGGATGAAGGCTGGGAAGTAGCCAATACTGTCTTTCATCTCACGGTGGCGGCCATGCTCTGCGGTATCGCNGCGGCGGGACTGCTGGCGCCGCAGATCGTTGCCAACTGGCTTGTACCCGGCTTTGAGCCCGAGTATATGGCGCTCACCGTCCACATGACCAGNATCATGCTGATTCAGGCGTTTTTCATGGCGCTGAACGGNATTTGCATGGGTATCCTCAATTCCTATCAGCGCTTTGTGGAGCCGGCGCTGGCGGCGGTCATGTACAATGTTATGATCATCCTGTTTGGCGTGGCTTTAGGGGAAAAGCTTGGGATTACCGGTTTTTCCATCGGCGTGGTCGCCGGGTCGATTANCCAGTTTCTGATTCAGCTTATGGGATTACGGCATATCGGGCTGCGATATAAACCGGTGCTGAACTGGCGGCATCCCGGCGTGCGGCAAGTGTTCGCCTTGATGGTTCCGGTACTCTTGAGCTACGCGCTCAGCCAAATCGGGCTGTTTGTGCAGCAAAACATCTCTTCTTCGTTTCCGGACGGGTATCTCTCCTCCCTGAAATGGGCCCAGAGGCTGATGCAGATGCCGGTGAGCATTTTTGCCGTCACCATGGTAGTAGCGCTGTTCCCTACATTAACGGGACAAGCCGCCCGCCAAGAGATGGAAGCTTTTAAAAAATCCTTCAGCTTTGGACTCCGCAGTATTGTTTATATCACGCTTCCCTGTGCCGTCGGCCTGGCGGTGTTAAGCCGTCCTGTGGTGAGTCTGTTGTATGAAAGAGGCAGCTTCGGCCCGGAGGACGCTGCTTTGACAGCGAATACGCTGGTCTTTTTCTGCCTGGGCTTATTTGCCCAAGGCGGCGTGCTGCTGATGAACCGGGTATTTTATGCCCTTAAGAATAGCTGGACGCCCGTGGGAATCGGCGCGGCGGCGATGGCGCTCAACATCCTGTTGAATTATTTGCTTCGCGGTCCGCTCAATATAGGCGGTCTTGCGCTGGCTTACTCGATTACGGGCATGCTAAATCTGGCTTTCCTGCTGGTGATGGCGCGCAGGAAAATCGGAGCGATCGGCGACAGGAATATGGCTGCTTCCTTCGGTAAAATTCTCGGCATTTCGCTGGTGATGGGCGCTTCGGTATATGCCGTATCAACGCTGTGCGGGATGTATCTGGTTGATACGCAAACGAAAGCCGGGCAATTGACGCAGGTGCTCAGTGCGGTCGCGGTAGGCGTGCCGCTCTATCTGGGCTTGAGCGTTCTACTCAAAATGGAGGAAAGCGATGTGGTCTGGCGAATGTTCAGACGAAGTAAGAGAGGTTAAGCGAAGCGCTTCTTTGGCAAGCCGGCGCTGCGCTTGACAAACCACTAGGAGGACAGTCCATGAATCAGGAAAATATCCGCAATTTTTGTATTATCGCCCATATCGATCACGGAAAGTCGACGCTGGCGGACCGGATTCTCGAGTATACAGGTACGCTGTCTGCGCGGGAAATGACCACGAAGCAGGTTCTGGATCAAATGGATCTGGAGAAGGAACGGGGGATCACCATTAAGCTGACGGCTGTCCGGATGCAATATGAGGCGCCGGATGGGGAAATCTATTTATTGAACCTCATCGACACTCCCGGCCATGTGGATTTCAGCTATGAGGTATCCCGAAGCCTGGCAGCCTGTGAAGGCGCCCTTCTTGTCGTCGACGCGACCCAGGGCATCGAAGCGCAAACCCTGGCCAATGTGTACCTGGCCCTGGAACATGATCTGGAAATTATCCCTGTCATTAATAAGATCGATTTGCCCAGCGCCGATCCTGAAGGCGTGAAAAAGGAAATTGAGGAAGTCATCGGACTGGACTGTTCGCAGGCTATACTTACCTCCGCCAAGGACGGCACCGGCATCCCGGAGGTCATTCAAGGGGTAATCGACAGGATTCCCTGTCCCAAAGGGGACGCGCAGGCGCCGTTGAAGGCCTTGATTTTTGATTCCAGCTTTGACGCCTACAGGGGGGCGCTGTCGTATATCCGGGTCTTCGACGGAAGCGTTGCCAAAGGGGATATGATTCAAATGATGTCCAGCGGCAAAAAGTACGAAGTCATCGAGACGGGGGCCTTTATGCCGGGATCCAGGCCGGTGGACTGCCTGGAAGCCGGTATGGTAGGCTATGTGGCGGCAAGCATCAAGAACGTGAAGGAAACCCGCGTAGGGGATACCATCACCGGCGGAGATAAACCCGCGGATACGCCCCTGCCCGGTTATCGCAGCGCGACGCCCATGGTGTACTGCGGTATCTATCCCGTTGAAGCCAACGACTATGACAAGCTCAGAGACGCCCTGGATAAGCTGCAGCTCAATGACGCGGCGCTCCTATACGAGCCGGAGACCTCCGTTGCGCTGGGCTTTGGCTATCGATGCGGTTTCCTGGGTTTGCTGCATCTGGATATCGTCCATGAACGTTTGGAGCGGGAATACGATCTGTCGCTGATCACTACGGCGCCCAGCGTGGTCTACGAGATTCTCCAAACCGACAGGAAAGTTATTCTCATCGATAATCCGGCGAAGATCCCGCCGGTCCAAAAGATCGAAGAGATCCGGGAGCCCTTCGTCGCCGCTTCGATCATGGCGCCCTCCGACTATATCGGCGCGGTGATGGAGCTTTGCAGGGACAGGCGCGGAAGCTTTATCAATATGGACTATATGACCCCTTCCCGGGTGCATTTACACTACGATCTGCCTTTGGCGGAGATTATCTATGATTTCTTTGACGAGTTGAAATCCAGGACAAAGGGATACGCTTCCCTGGATTATGAGCTGAAAGAATACCGGGCTTCCGAACTGATTAAACTGGATATCCTGGTCAACGGGGAAGCCGTCGACGCTTTATCCGTCATCGTACACAGAGATAAGGCCCAGGTCCGGGGTCGCAAGCTTGTGGTGCGGCTGCGCAGCCTGATTCCCAGGCAGATGTTTGAGGTGCCGGTCCAAGCGGCGATCGGGACGAAGGTCATCGCCCGCGAGTCTGTGAAGGCTTTCAGGAAAAACGTCATTGATAAATGCTACGGCGGCGACGTCACCCGCAAGCGAAAGCTGTTGGAAAAGCAAAAAGAAGGCAAGAAGCGGATGAAAATGGTGGGCAGCGTGGAAATTCCCCAGGAAGCGTTCATGGCCGTACTGTCTCTGGACGACGAGGAGTAGCGGAAGTGTCTGCGCGGAAAGCGTCGCCGGCGGAGCAAGCCCGGCCTATGGGTTTATATGTCCATATCCCCTTTTGCAGGAGCCGCTGCCATTATTGTGATTTTGTTTCCACAGCGGGTTTATCCCGGGCATGGCAAATACGCTATCGGGACGCGCTGCGCAAAGAGCTGGCTTTCTATATGAAGGGCGGGTGTGTGGACGCCTGTGACGGGCGCGTCGCGGCAGGCTTTGATACCCTTTACTTTGGCGGCGGCACCCCGACGTATCTTGACGCGGACCTGCTGGAGGAGATAGCGGCGGATTTCGCTGCTGTTCTGCGGGGGGGCGTCAGGGGCGACGCTGCGGAATTCACAGTGGAGGCGAATCCGGGGACGCTGACAGCGCAGAAGCTGGCGGCGCTTCGCCGGGCGGGCTGCAATCGCCTGTCCGTGGGCGCCCAAAGCTTCGACGACAGCTATCTTGTCTGGCTGGGGCGCAGCCATAACGCCGCCGCGTTCCGGCAAGCCTGGGAATGGGCAAGGGAAGCCGGTTTTACCAATATGAATCTGGATTTGCTTTACGGCCTGCCGGATCAATCCATGGCGCACTGGGAGCGGACGCTCCGGGAAGCGCTGGCTTATCAGCCGGAGCATATCTCGCTGTACCAGTTGAACATCGAGCCCGGTACAAGACTGGCGCAGCTTGCCGGCGCAGGACAGAACTGTGCCGCTGATGAGGAATGCTGCCGCGGGCAGTATCTGCTGGCGCACCGGATGCTGACTGGCGCGGGCTACAGTCATTATGAAATCAGCAACTATGCCAAGCCGGGAAGGGAAAGCCGCCACAACACGCAGTGCTGGCGAAACGGTTATTATCTGGGCCTGGGCGCCGGTGCGGCCGGCTACCTGCCGGAACCGAGGCTTCGCTATGTGAATACTGGCGACCTGGAGCGCTACCTGGCGGACACGGAAAGGGGGAGAAAGCCGGTGGCGGATGAAGAAACAATCGATACGCGACTGGCGATGGCGGAGGAAATGATGTTGGCATTCCGGCTTCGGGAGGGCGTCGACGCCGGCGGCTTTCAAGCGCGCTGGGGCGTGGAACCGGCTGAGCATTACGGAGCCGCCCTGGAGAAACACCTTGCGACAGGGTTGCTGGAGAAGACCCGCCAATCACTCCGGCCGACTCTCGAAGGCTGGCTGACCTATAATGTCTGGGTTCCGGAATACTTATGACGACGCAGACGGCTACCTATAAAGTTGAGATAACAGGCTATGGCGCAGGCGGCGAAGGCGTCGGGCGGCTCCCGGACGGCAGGGCGGTTTTTGTTCCGCGCGCCGCCCGGGGCGATGTGCTGGCGCTGCGCCTGCGGGAGGAGAAAGCCCGTAGCGCCCGGGGGGAGATAGATCGTATCCTGACGCCGTCGCCCTGGCGCATCGAAGCGGATTGCCCGGTTTATCCCCGCTGCGGCGGCTGCGACTTCCGTCATATCACCTATGAAGAAGAGCTGCAGGCGAAGTTGAAGCGGGTCAACGACGCACTGGCGCATATAGGCGGATTATCTGCGGCTGCGGATGAAATTCTGACGACGGGGCAGACGGAAGGCTATCGAAACAAAGCCGTCTTGCATACCGACGGCGTTTCATACGGTTTTTATGCCTCCCAAAGCCGCGAGATCGTCCCTGTTGACCGCTGCCCGCTTCTCAAAGAAGATCTCAATACCGCGCTGAAAGACCTGCCGCGGACGCCGCAAACGCAGCGGACGC
>WRNN01000043.1 GCA_009776595.1 Clostridiales bacterium | reverse complement strand
GCAGCTGCTGACGAAGCTGAGCAGCGCCATGCCGGTGGCTTTCGACGCTTCGGCGTCGTTCATGCCGGCCAGCCACGCGTCACAGAGTTCTTTCGCTTCGGGTTTGGTTTCAGCCAGTTTGGCAACCAGGGCCGCCAGTTGATCCCGGCGCTGTTTATAGGCCAGCACCATGCCGAAGCCAAATTCCGCGTTATCTTCGAAGAGGCTGTTCGCCCATGCCGGCCCGTGGCCGTCAGCGTTGACGGTGTAGGGCACCGTGGGGGCGGAAGCGCCATATATCGAGGAGCAGCCTGTTGCGTTGGCAATCAGCATCCTGTCGCCGAATAATTGGGTAATCAGTTTCACATAGGGCGTCTCGCCGCAGCCTGCGCAAGCGCCGGAGAACTCAAAGAGAGGCTGTTTGAACTGGCTTCCCCGTACGGTTGACGAGCTGATTTCCACTTCGGGGGCAGGCAGGGCGATGGCAAATTCCCAGTTGGCGGATTGCGCTTCAATTTGCTCTGTGGCATTTTTCATCACCAGGGCCTTTTCCTTGGCCGGACAGGTTTCGACGCAGGAACCGCAGCCATAGCAATCCATAGGGCTGACCTGGACGCGATACTGGTAGCCGGCGAGTTCTTTGCCGTTGGGCGTCTTTGTGACAAAGCCGTCGGGACAGGGCTCGCCTTCCTTCACCAGGAAGGGGCGGATTACGGCATGGGGACATACCAGAGAACACTGATTGCACTGAATGCAGTTATCGGGAATCCATTCCGGCACAGTGACCGCGATACAGCGCTTTTCATACTTGGTGGTGCCCGTCGGTACCCTGCCTGTCGGGTCAAAGGCGGATACGGGCAGCGTGTCGCCTTCCTGCGCGAGGATAGGCTGGATAAAGGTATCGAAGTATTGGTCGGCTTTGACCGTGGCGGGCAGGGCGCCGGAAGTCGCCGTCAGCCAGGCGTCGGGAACCTGAATTTCCGAGATACCGGCTATAGCGTTATCGATCGCGGCGTTGTTCATATTCACGATTTGCTCGCCCCTGTGACCGTAGGACTTGACGACGGCGTCCTTCATATGCCGTTCCGCCTCGTCATAAGGGATCACTTCCGCAAGCTTGAAGAACGCGGCCTGCATGACGGTGTTAATCCGGTTGCCCATGCCGGCGTCGCCGGCGATCTTAATGGCGTCCACATTATAGAATTTGGCTTTTTTCTTCGCCAGCGCCTGCTTCATGGAAGCCGGGAGCTGGGTTTCCATTTCTTCCTGGCTCCAGGGGCTGTTCAACAGGAATACGCCGCCGTCCTTCAATGGCGAAAGCATATCATAACGGGTCACATACGAAGGGTTGTGACAGGCGACGAAGTCGGCGGAGTCGACGAGATAGGTGGAGTGAATGGGCGTCTTTCCAAAGCGCAGGTGGCTGATGGTGATGCCGCCTGATTTTTTGGAGTCATAAGCAAAGTAAGCCTGGGCGTACATATCGGTGTTGTCGCCGATAATGGTGATGGAGTTTTTGTTTGCGCCCACAGTACCGTCCGAACCCAAGCCATAGAACATACAACTGATGGCGCCCGCTGCGGAAGCGTCGATCTTCCCGCCAAGAGGCAGGCTTGTGTCGGCTACGTCGTCGGTGATGCCGACGGTAAAGTGGTTCTTTCCTTCGCCCTGCATGTTGTCATAAACCGCTTTGGCCATGGTGGGGTTAAATTCCTTTGAACCCAGGCCGTAACGACCTCCGAGGACTTTGATTCCGCTGCGGCCAAGCTCCTTGAGAGCGGCGCAGATGTCCGTATAAAGCGGTTCTCCGATGGCGCCGGGCTCTTTGGTGCGGTCAAGAACGGTAAGGGTCTTGACGGACGCGGGCAGGGCGTCGCCGAAATGCTTCACGGAGAAGGGGCGGTAGAGGCGAACCCTTAACAAGCCGACATTTCCCCCCCTGGCGTTCAGATAATCGACGGTTTCCCCAACCGCTTCGGCGCCGGAACCCATGATCACAATCACATTTTCCGCGTCGGGCGCGCCGCTGTATTCAAAGAGCTTGTAACTTCTGCCGGTAAGCTTGCTTACTTTAGCCATTTCTTCTTCGACAATAGCGGGGACAGCCGTGTAATAGGGATTGGAGGCCTCACGGTTTTGAAAATAGACGTCGGGGTTCTGCGCGGTGCCTTGCTGGTGGGGATGCTCCGGATTCATGCTTCTTTTCCGGAAATCGTTTATGGTTTGCTGATCGATCAGCGGCAGCATATCCTTGTAGTCGATCGCTTCGATTTTCTGCATTTCATGTGAAGTGCGGAAACCGTCGAAGAAATGGAGAAAGGGAACTTTCGCCCGCAGTGTACTGAGATGCGCGACCAGGGCCAGATCCATCGCTTCCTGTACAGAATTGGAGGCGAGGAGGGCGAAGCCGGTCTGCCGGCAGGCCATGACGTCGGCTTGGTCCCCAAAGATAGAAAGCGCATGGGTAGCAAGCGCTCTCGCGGATACGTGGAATACGCAGGGCAGCAGCTCGCCGCTTATTTTGTACATATTGGGAATCATCAGCAACAAGCCTTGCGAAGCGGTAAAAGTGCTGGTGAAAGCGCCAGCCACGAGGGAACCGTGGACTGCGCCGGCGGCGCCGGCTTCCGATTGCATTTCCACAACATTAACTTGTTGGCCGAACAGGTTTTTTTCTCCTCCCGCAGCCCATTCGTCCATGGATTCCGCCATAGGAGATGATGGAGTGATAGGAAAGATGGCGGCTACTTCGCTGAACGCATAGGCTACGTAAGCTGCCGCGGTATTCCCATCGATCGTCATTTTATTACTCATGTTACCTCCTTTTAGTGATGTATTGTTCAATTTATTCATCCGGGATTTGTATATACTTCAACAAACAAAGCCGGTATAGATCCAATGTCAATTATATTTAGGAAATTCGGCTGTGTCAACGTTTTACCGCGCAAGTAAACATAAGTAAACATGCAAACATAAGTAAACACATAAATCGGGCCGTATATTTGCTGTTTGCAGGAATAAGCGGAATCGGATATACTTGGTTTCATCCATTTGTTCGATGGCTTTCTACAAGGAAAAGAGGGAAGCGAGAAATGATTAGGGATCGCAGGCTGGAACGCGCGACGATGGCAGATAGGCCCGTCTCCCGCAAGCGCAAANGNATTCGGGCGCTGATCCTTTCGCTGGCCGCCCTGGCCGCCCTGGCTGTTCTTTTGCTGCTCATACCCGTCCTCTTCCGGCATAATATAGAAGAAGTCGTCTGGATCAATCAGGAGGCGATTTCCTCACACTACGACCTCATCGTTGTCGGCGCCGAGCCGGAAGGCATAGCCGCCGCTGTCTCCGCAGCCAGAAACGGCGCGCGCACGCTGCTGCTGGAAAGCGCGTCTTCTCTTGGTGGCTTGTGGACCCTTGGCCAACTTAATTTCCTGGACATGTGTCACGCAGACGACGGCACGCTGCTGACCCGCGGCATATTCGAAGAGTTTTATAGCGCGGTGGGCGGCAACGCTTTCGACATCACAGAAGCGAAAAACTACTTTATCGATCTGGTCGTCCGCGAGCCTCTTCTGACCTTGCGGACGAACGCTGTTTTATTGGCGCCCCTGATGGAGGAAAACAGGATCGCGGGACTTCGGATGCGGGAAAACGGCGAAGAAACCGTATATACCGCAACACACTTCATTGACGCGACAGCAGACGCGGATCTGGCGGCCCTTGCCGGCGTCCCCTATACGTATGGCGGGGAGGATATCGGGGATAGTGACCGTCAGATGGGCGTCACCCTTGTTTTTGAGCTGTCCGGCGTCAGCTGGCCCGCTGTATTTATCCACCTCAATTATCAGCGCCTGATGGGAATGGCNACAGGGACGCCCGCCGGCGTCGGCGCAACAGCCAAATCCGCCTGGGGTTACGAACAGGAAGGTTATGCTTATGTTCCCCGGGATCCGATGATGAGGCTGAGGGGGTTTAATATCGCGAGGCAGCGTGACGGAACGGTACTTGTCAATGCTTTGCTGATCTTCGGCGTGGATCCTCTGGATTCCCGAAGTTACAACGATGCCATGGACAGGGCCCGGTCGGAACTGCTCTATCTGGCGCCCTATATTCGCGATCATTTCCGTGGATTTGAGAACGCGGTGTTTGCCGGCACGGCGAGCAGGCTGTATGTGCGGGAGTCGCGGCATATTCTCGGCGAATACATCCTTCTTATAGACGATGTACTGGGAAACCGGGACCAGTGGGACAAAATCGCGATCGGCAGCTATCCTGCCGATGTGCAGCCTTCCCCGGAGCAGCCTTTCGGGACAGTGATCGGAAGCCCGGATCGCTATGCGGTCCCTTTCCGCTGCCTGGTCCCCCTGCATGTCGGGAATCTGCTTGTCGTGGGGCGCAGCGCGTCTTTCAGCTCGTTAGCCGCTTCCAGCGCCAGAGTCGTACCGCTGGGCATGGCTTGCGGGCAGGCGGCAGGGACAGCCGCCGCCCAGTCTATCAAGGAAAGCCTCGATTTCCGGCAGATGAGCGAGGATCCTGAAGCAATCAAAAAACTCCAGACGACCTTAAGAGAACAAGGCGCTTATCTGGAGGATTTCGAGGGGCAGGATCCGAANGCGTCCCATTGGGCTTATGAAGGCCTGGCAGCGCTGCGGCGGCTCGGCCTGATGGACGGCGGNTACCAAAATAATTACCGGCTGGACGAACCTGTAGATAAGTGGCGTTTTCAATACATGNTGAACGGCGTGATCCGGAAAGCGGGATACGCATGGGAATACATCGAAGTCGAGGATCCGCCTTCCTGCGCGCAGGTGGNCGCTTGCGTAGCCTTCGCCTGCACGGCCGCCCGGGAACGGCAATCCGATGCGGGAAGCGGTAGCAGTCATCAGGAAAATCTGCGCTTTCTGGCGGACGCCGGCCTTCTGCCGGCTTCGCTGGCGCCCTATTTCAGTGACGGCGCCGCACAGCCGCAAGCCGCGGAAGTGGCCATGCTTCTGGCAAATCTGTACGACGCGNTATTATCCTTTCATCAATAAGGGGAGAAAGACCAGCGAAACGACGGTCATNAGCTTGATCAGGATGTTNATCGACGGGCCGGCNGTATCTTTCANCGGGTCGCCTATCGTGTCGCCGATGACAGCCGCCGCGTGGGAAGGGCTGCCTTTTCCGCCGTGGTTTCCGGATTCGATATACTTCTTGGCGTTATCCCAGGCGCCGCCGGCGTTGCTCATCATAATCGCCAGTACGACCCCGGTCACCATAGCCCCCCCAAGCAAGCCGCCTAAAGCCTCCACGCCGAGGATGAGCCCGACGGCAAGGGGCATAAATACCGCCAGCAGGCTGGGGATGATCATTTCGTGCAGGGCTGCTTGCGTGCTGATGTCAACGCATTTGGCATAATTCGGAATCTCCGAGCCGTCCATAATCCCCGGCTTGTCAGCAAACTGTCGCCGTACTTCCTCGATCATGGCAAACGCCGCGCGGCCTACGCTCTGNATCGTCAAGGAGGAAAACAGGAAGGGNAGCATACTGCCGAGAAACATCCCGATAACCACGGGCGTGGTCAGCAAGTCGATATTGGTGATACGGGCAATCTGCGCATAGGAGACAAAGAGGGATAGAGCGGTCAGCGCGGCGGAGCCTATGGCAAAGCCTTTCCCGATTGCGGCGGTTGTGTTTCCGACGCTGTCCAGCCTGTCCGTGATGGCGCGGACTTTTTCATCGAGTTTCGCCATCTGGGCGATCCCGCCGGCATTGTCGGAGATCGGGCCATACGTGTCTACCGCAACTACGATGCCCACTGTGGACAGCATGCCGACGGCGCTGAGGGCAATCCCGTAGAGGCCGAAGTAGTAGAAGGCGGCAAATATAGCCGCCGCGATCATGACGACAGGCCAAACTGTGGAATACATGGCAATTGCCAAGCCGTTCACTACGGTGACCGCGGCGCCTGTTTCCGCCTGCCTGGCTATCCTTTGCACCGATTCGTAGGAATCGGAGGTATACCGCTCCGTCAGGACGCCGATGGCAATACCGGTGATGATCCCCACAGCTACGGCGATAAACGCATGGATTGTCTTGAAAAACAGAAAACTGTACACGAACGCAGCTACCAGGACCAGCCCGCCCGCCAGATAAGTACCCAGATTGAGAGCAAAGGAAGGGTTATCCCTGTTGGTTTTCCCGACGACAATGATGGCGAGAATGGACGCCAATATGCCTGTCGCCGCTAAAACGAGAGGGAACACGCAACCTTCTACATTTGGGACTTCTCCCATATTGACGGCAATGATCAGGCAGGAGATGATCGCGCCGACGTAAGACTCAAACAAATCGCTGCCCATCCCGGCGACGTCGCCTACATTATCCCCCACATTGTCCGCGATGACGGCGGGATTGCGCGGGTCGTCCTCGGGTATCCCCGCTTCGATTTTGCCCACGAGGTCCGCGCCCATATCGGCGGCCTTGGTGTATATGCCTCCGCCGACGCGCCCGAACAAGGCGATCGCCGAAGCGCCCAGACTAAAACCGGAAAGGATCTCGACATGGTCCGCGCCCACAACCCATAGCAGCAGAGAAATCCCGAGAACGCCAAAACCGACGACGCTCATTCCCATGACGGCGCCGCCGCGGAAGGCGACCTTCAGCGCGGATTTCATACCGCCGCTTTGTGCGGCTGCGGCTGTGCGGCAGTTGGCTTTGGTGGCGGTTTCCATACCGCAGAAACCTGCCAGTACGGAGAGTATGGCGCCAAGTACAAATGCGGAAGCCGTCAGCAGCCCCACGACAAAAATCAGCAAGATAAACATGACGACGATAAATATTCCTATGATCCGGTATTCACGGAATAAAAAAGCCATTGCCCCTTCGCGGATGAACCCTGCTATCGTACGCATCCGCTCCGTTCCGTCCGCCTGCTTTTTGATCCAGTTTGCCAGGATAAAGGCAGTCAGTAAAGCGCCTAAACTGACCGCAAGGGTAATGAGATAAAAAAACTGCACGAATTATACCTCCAAACAATTATACTAGGCTGCCTGTTGGAGACAGCCTCTGATAGAACAAAGGAATTATACACTAGATAAATGCTCCACGCAACACACCAAACGCAACTTTCAACGTATACATTTAGCCCCTTTCATTCACTTCATTGGCAAACAAATCGTTTAAGCCTTCGCTCATTGTCGGGTGCGTGAAAATCCGGTCGCGTAGCTGCGTATATTTCACACGGGCTTGCATGGCGAGGGACACCAGGTTGATCACTTCGTGCGAGTCCTCGTGATAGAGCGTCGCGCCCAGTATTTCGTCAGTGCCGGGATCAACCAGGGCTTTCAGGAGACCGCGCGGGTCTTGCAGGACATTTGCCTTGACGATTTTCGCTGCGGGCATTTTGAACAGGCGATACTTCCTGCCCGCCGCTTGCGCCATCTGCTCGTCGAGTCCTACGCGCGAAAGCGTCGGCGTGATGAAAACGTTGTATGGCGCGTTTTGCCTCTCCGGGCTTGCGAGTGTACGGCTGCCGTCGCCAAAGAGCTGACTGGCTACGATGCGGAAGTCGTCTGTCGAAAGATAATAGAACTGGCCGCCGCCCCGCACGTCGCCAAGCGCCCAAACCTTGTTATTTGTGGTTCTGAGCGTATCGTCCACTTGGATGAAACCGTTTGGCTGGAGGCCGATACCCGCAGCCGACAAATCCAGTTCGTCGATATTTGGCTTGCGGCCGGTAGCGATAAGGATTTTATCCGCCGGGTAAACGACGCCGCCCGCCAGCGCCTCATGGCCTGCAATCTTCTCGACCTGCGTATCGAGATGGATGCTGATCCCGGATTCCGTAAGGTCTTTAAAGACTTCGTCCGCGACATCCCTGTCTTCCCGCGGCAGAAATTTACCAAAGGGTTCGAGTATCGTGACCTTACTGCCAAAACGCTTGAACATGCCCGCAAACTCAAGGCCGATGTAGCCTGCGCCGATGATCACAAGGTCTTTCGGCAGTTCGTCAAGTTCCATTGCGCTTTCTGACGTAAGGATATTCTTACTTTCATGAATACCCGGTATCTCAGGAATGACAGGCGTTGCCCCCGTATTGATGAAAATCCGCCCGCCCGTCAGGCGAGTTACGCTTCCGTCGGGCGAGGCGACTTCCACTTCGTCCGCGCCGGTAAACTTTGCCAAGCCGTTCATATAAGACACAAGCGGCTGGCTCAGCGCGCCGTTTGCCGCGCCATTATGCATTTTCTCGCGTGTAGCATATTTCAGCTTCATTGCCTCTATAAAGGGCAGATTGCGATTGCCCGCGGTAATCAGCGTTTTCGAGGGAACACAGCCCACGTTCGGGCAAGTCCCGCCGTCCATCGCGCGATCGCGCTCAATCAGGACGCTTTCTTCACCTTCTTGGCTGAGCTTCGCCGCAAGGGCGCGCCCGGCTTTACCGAAACCAATAATGATATTTTTGTAAGTTTGTTTATTCATAAATACCTCTTTCTATAGGGTTTATGTTTACATTATAGCATAGAATCGAACGAATACCTGTTGACAAGCTGTCAGGCGGGGGAGTAAGATAAGGCCAAACGAAATACGGCATAAACCGATGAGTGAGAGTAGTAACCGGAAACTGATCTCCACAGAGAGCCGCCGATGCTGAGAGAGCGGCGAGGGATTTTTGGGCCAATGGACTCACGAGGGTGACCCGAAAGCTGCCTGCC
>WRNN01000042.1 GCA_009776595.1 Clostridiales bacterium | reverse complement strand
TACAGTCAAACTGAACCGCGCGCCGGACGACGGCTCAATGTTGGCCGCGGATACCCGGTTACAGGATATCCGTATGCTGGTCGTGGACGCCGAAGCGGAAGTATTGGACTATTTCAGGAGCCTCACGCAGAAAATGAGCTTATTCTGCGACACTGCTTTGACGGGACAGGAAGCGCTCGCCCTGTTACGCGAAAAGGGACCTTACGACATTTGCTTTGTGGATTGGAAAATGGACGATATGGACGCCATCGAGCTGGCTGCCGCCATACGAACGCTCGGCGTAAAAGAACCTGTGCTTGTCATGGTCTCCGCTTATGAATGGATCTCGGTGGAGCAGGCCGCCATGACTGCCGGTATTGACGGCTATCTGGCTAAGCCCATCTTTCCTTCCAATATAGTAGAATGCCTGGTCAACCATATCAGCGCAAAGATCCTGTCATCCTCCGTTAAGCCGGAGTCGGAGCAAAGCGAAACCTACGATGGTTTCCGTATTTTGCTGGCGGACGATGTAGAAATCAATCGGGAAATCGTGCAGGCGCTGCTTGAGCCGACGCACATTCANATTGAGTATGCGGCCAATGGCGTGGAGGTATTGCAGCTTTATCGCCTCTCTCCCGAGAGTTACGATATGATTTTTATGGATATCCAAATGCCGGAAATGGATGGCTATGAAGCGACGCGGCTCATCCGGGCGTCCGGTTTGCCCAATGCCGCCGATATTCCCATCGTCGCCATGACAGCCAATGTTTTCAAAGAAGATATTGAGCGATGCCTTGCTTCAGGGATGAACGACCATATCGGGAAACCGATCGACTATGTTGAACTGATGAGGAAATTGAAACGCTACCTGAAGGGTTGAACGCCGGGCAAAAATGCCCGTAAAGCAAGGCGCTGAACCAATAACATTACCTTAAGCGGAGACGGCTTTGGCTGTGTCCGTTTTTTAATGTTGTTGGAGAGCAAAACCCTGTTAATGTGGAAATTTTATACAGCTTTAATCGCAAAATACACCTATTTTTCAAATTTTTAATAAAATAAGATTAATACTTGACAAATGAACGCACGTTAGTTAGTATATTAACAAACGGTCGTTTGGGTGTAGAAAGTTAACGATGAAAACCCTGTTGCTTGTCCCTTATTTCGCTTGTATTGTATGGAGTTGAATTGCCCGTAGAAAGGAGGCGTTCCGGATATGAATCATATAATCAGCATGGATGAGTATATCTGTAATCAAAGCAGCGCCTACCTGGAACGTCCGCGTATTCAAAAACTCCTGGACGAGGCGATGCACTACAAGATGGTCGCCGTCTACGCCGGCGCCGGATACGGAAAAACACGCGAGGTTTATTCGTACCTGCAGGAACACGACGCCTACACCACGTGGATACAGATTACCGAACGGGACAATGTGGAATCGAGCTTCTGGGAAAAATACGCCCATATGATCTCTCTTACCTGGCCGGATGTGGGCGAGCAGCTGATGAAGATCGGTTTCCCGGATACGGAGGCTGCTTTCGCGAAATTTAACGCGCTGCGAAGCAGCACGCTGGATGTCAGGGATAAATTTTTCCTCGTCTATGACGACTTTCATTTGCTTCATAATCCCTCCGTGCTTCGATTCTTCGAGAGGTCTACCACGCGTATGCCTTACAACGGGACAGTGATCCTGATCTCGCGCACGATGCCGGAGATCAACCTGATCAGCCTACTCATGAGTGAACGCAGTTACTCTATCCATGAAGACGTATTATGCTTTACCGAAGATGAAATCGCTCAATACTTCAGCCAACTCGCCGTTCCCGTCAACAGNCAGGATATCCGGGATATATACGACGACACACACGGCTGGGCTTTTGCGATTAACTTAATCAGGCGATCNCTGGGAAAAGACGGGAGATATGAGAGATACGCTCTCGAAGCGATGAAAGATAATATCTTTAAACTTGTCGAATCGGAGGTATCCCAGTCTGTATCGGAGCCGCTTTGGCGCTTNCTGCTTCGCGTTTCGCTGGTGGACAATTATGCGGCCAGCATGATCAGAATCCTGTCGGACGACGAGGGGCTTATCGGAGAAATGGAGGGCCTCAACGCCTATATCCGCTATGATTATTATCAGGGCGCCTATATGATCCATCATCTTTTTTTGGAGTATCTGAGGCAGCATCAAGACCAGCTGACAGAAGAAGAGAAACGCGATACTTATAACAAAGCGGCGGATTGGTGTCAGGCCAACAACTACCAGACAGACGCGCTTTCGTACTATGAGAAGGCAAAGAATTGGGATGCGATTTTAGCAATCGTATATTCGATGAATTTCCCCGTGCCCGAGGATACGGCGAAATATATACAGGAGATACTCGATAGCGCCAGGGATAGCGCAATCGTACAAAACCACTTATATCCCACGATTATGCTGAAGTTGAAAATGAGCTTGGGCTTGCTGGATGAAGCGTCCGCNCTGGCGGAANAATTTACGGGCGTCTATAGTGCGATGCCCGAGTCCCGGGAAAAAAACGACGCCCTCTCCAAAATGTANGGCGCCTGGGCAGTATTGCAGATGATTAAGAGTACGTATACCGACGTTTACGATTTCGACGCGTATTTTCAAAAGCAGCGGGAATTCTTCGATAAGGGTTCACAAGATACCGCCGGCCCGATAACCAATCTGATGATCACCTCTTACACCTTGCTTGTAGGGACAAATCGTGCCGGCGCGCCGGAGGAGTACATCGACGCCGTATCCCGATCGGTCCCCCATACGGCGCACATGCAAAACGACAGCTTTTATGGCCTCGATGATCTGACACGGGGAGAATTGTACTTTTTCAAGCGTGAACTGAACAGCGCAGAACAGTATTTAAAGCAGGCTTTGGACAAAGCACGTTCAAAAAACCAATACGAAGTGCAGAACCGTTCCATGCTGTACCTGATGTTAGTCGCGTTTTCCCGCGGGGATATACAGGCGGCAACCGGCTTGCTGCAACAGATAGAAAGCCTGCTGGACGTGAAAGACTATGCCGCCCGTTATGAAGCCGCAGATATCGCGCGAAGTCACTACTACCTGGCGCTTGGCCAGCCTGAAGAAGTGCCCGACTGGCTGAANGCCGATTTCTCACCCTATACCCATCCGGCGTTTCTGGANAATTACGCAAACCGGCTCAAGGCGCAGTATCGCTATATGACGCGACAGTATAACGAGTTGCTTGCTTTTTTAGCCAACGTCCAGGAAAAGCAATCGCTTCTCATTGGCAGGATTGCCTTCAAGGTACTGGAAGCGCTTTCCTTGTATCAACTTAAACGGCGCGGGCAGGCAATCGCGGCGCTTACGGAAGCCTATACTATGGCGGCGCCGAACGGTATCATCGTTCCCTTCACACAGCATTCGAAAGATATGCGCACACTTTCCGCAGCCGCCATGAAGGAGGACTCTTGCCCTATACCAAGGGAGTGGCTGGAAAACATCAACCGTAAGTCTTCCGCCTATGCGAAAAGGCAGGCGAATATGACGGCGGAAAGCAAGAACGCCGCCCACAGAAATGATGAGATAGCCCTGACAAAACGGGAAATGGATGTTCTCAACGACTTGTCTCAAGGATTGACCCGTTCAGAGATAGCAGCAAGTTTAAATATTTCGGTAAACACGGTGAAAATGATGACCAACTCCATTTACGAAAAACTGAATGTAGCCAGCTTGCCCGAAGCCATACGCGTGGCTGTGGCGCGTAAGATCGTATGACACTGTAGCATCGGCAAATCCCGAGGCCGATTGATTTGGCCTCTTTACATAAATGCTCTTCTTATCGGATAGCAAGCGCTTTGCTTCATTCCTTAAGAAGAGCATTATTTTGCTTAATATAGAAGGCAGCTCCCTGCCTATCCTCAGGGGCATGAGGGAAAGGTGTATATATGCTTGAAAATATGGCTAAGGATAATCCACAAACCGAAGAAGACCTGCTCAAGGAAAACAGGGCCCTGCAATGGCAACTGCAAAATCTGGAATCCGCGCTCCAGCGCAGTATGGCGATGCTGGCTGCCAGAACATCGGCCAATGCCATACTGGAATCCGAGCAGAAGAAAATGGAACGCTACATGGGCCTGCTGCTGGAAAACAGCGCGGACATTATCCTGCTGTTTGACCAGTACGGCCGGTTTACTTATGCCGGGAAAGCCTTATTGACAGCGGCGGGAATCAGCGATACGGAGCAGATCAGCGGCAGGTATTTTCGCGATGTGTTCAGGCGTTTGGTTTCCCAGGATTGGGTCGAGCTTATACAGGCGAATTACGATCTTGCGTTGGAAAAGAGACGGACGGTTTCCGTTACTTCCTCCGTTGACCTTTCCGGCGGGGACGAGCCTAAGGAGTATGATATCCAAATCACGCCGATGATGGATGAGGACGGGCGGCTGGAAGCGTTAATGATGCTCTTTCATGATATGACCGACATTATCAGGGCAAAGGAGCAGGCAGAGAGCGCCAATCTGGCAAAGAGCCAGTTTCTGGCGATGATGAGCCATGAAATGCGCACGCCGATGAACGCGGTTCTCGGCATGACTTCCATCGGAAAAGCTGTGACAGACAGGGAGCGAATGCTGTACTGCTTCACTAAAATCGAAGACGCCTCCAAGCATTTGCTTGGCGTGATTAACGATATCCTGGATATGTCGATCATCGAAGCGAAAAAATTCGAACTGGTCCCTGTAGAATTTGATTTTGAAATCATGCTTCAAAAAGCGGTAAACCTTGTCCATTTTCTTGTGGAGGAAAAGCGGCAAAAGCTTTCCACATATATCGACAACGCGATCCCGGCCATGTTGATCGGCGACAATCANCGACTGGCGCAGGTAATCACCCATATCTTGGGAAACGCTATAAAATTTACGCCGGATGAAGGAACNATCTGCCTTATGGCGCAGATGNGGAACAAGGAAAAGGATATCTGTACCATAGAAATCACTGTCGCTGATTCGGGGATCGGCATCAGTCCGGAGCAGCAGGCGCAGCTGTTCCGTTCCTTTCACCAGGCGGAGAACGATACCGCGCGTAAGTTCGGCGGTACAGGCCTGGGTTTGTCCATATCCAGAAGCATCGTGGAAATGATGGGGGGTTCCATTCGGGTCAGTTCCGTCCTCGGAAATGGTTCNTCGTTTTCCTTTACCGTGCAGATGCGCTTTCATGAAGAACGAATGCGGAGGCAGGCCGTACGAAACCTTAACCGGGAGCCTGTACAAAACCCTGCGGCTGATATAGGCGCCGATCACTTTAACGGGCAGCGGATCCTGTTGGCGGAGGATGTAGAGATCAATCGGGAGATCGTTCTGGCGCTGCTGGAACCGACAGGCCTCCGGATCGATTGCGCGAAAAATGGCAGCGAAGCCATACGCATGTTCAGCGAAGCGTCCGAGCAATACGGAATGATTTTTATGGATTTGCAAATGCCGGAAATAGACGGCTACCAGGCGACGCGCAGCATCCGGGCGTTGAATTTGCCGAAAGCGAAAACTATACCGATCATCGCCATGACCGCCAATGCCTATCGGGAGGATGTGGAAAAGTGCATGGAAGCCGGTATGAACGGCCATATCGGCAAACCTTTGGATTTCGAGGAAGTGCTCCGTCAAGTAAAGCTGTATCTGCAAACCGCAAGCGGTTCGTAATAATTTACTCTACCGGTACGCCGGAAAGCATCTTGGCGATAATGCCCCACTTACTCTCCAGGCGCATCAGACAAAGCACGTCAGTAAAGCGGGTATTGCCGACGCGCAGTTTCACTTTCGCGACGGCGGTATTTTCGCCTGTAAAATCAATGGACAGGATTTCATCCTCGCGGGGGTAGGAAGGCGCGTCCGCGGGCCTGGCGCCAACGCGGCTGACGAAGGCGTCCCTGGGCCAGTCGGTCAGGCTGCCGTCTGCGGCACAGCCATAGATATGGGCGGCCTGATGAAAGGCCTTATCCATTTTTTCACTGCTGCCTTCATAACTGCCATCGAAGTAGAATTGAATGATTTCCTTAATATCCTCTGTGTTCATGGTCATTCTCCTTTATGAATTCTTCATGATTACGCTGTCAAACAATTCCGAGACGTCCTCGCAAAAGTCACAGCAGTCTTCCAGCGATGCGATGATGCGCGTCCATACCACAACCTGCCTCTCCGGCAGATCCGATGTGAATATTTTTCGAATGGCTTCATTATACAGCTTGTCGCCCTCGCTTTCGAGCCGGTTGGTCAGGATAATGCTGTCCCGGATCGTGGAGGATTTCCGGAAATTGTGGAACTCCAAGGCGATGCGCCGGACGCTGTCGCAGCACAGGACGATATGCTGCGAGAAGCCCAGGCATTCGGGCAACAGGCTCTGTACATTGTAGAGATAGAAATGATGCAGGATTTCGTCAATACTATCGACGATATCGTCGATCTTGGAAGTTAATTCAATGACATCCTCCCTTTCGATGGGGGGCAGGAATTCTTTCGCCAGATACGTCATGATCTCATGGCGTTTTTCATCCGCCGTGTGTTCGAGACGGCGCATGACTTCAATCTTGTCCAACAAGGTAGCCGTGTCGAAGGTCTTTATTGCGTCGACGAGATACTTCGAAGCCTCGCAGGCGAATTCCGTCATCTGTACCAGGGCGTCAAAATAGTTATATTTGTGATTGGCCATAAGGCGATCCTCCTATTATTTCGTGATATGCGTATACCAATTACAGGAACAGCATAATAAATAGCTTTGCCATGCCGAATCCGATGATTCCGCAGCCGGGGAAGGTCAGCAGCCATGCCATAACAATTTCCCGGACCTGGCCCCAATTGACGGCGGTAAGCCTTTTCGAAGCGCCGACGCCGATGATGGCCATTGCTTTCATATGCGAAGTGCTGACGGGGATACCGAATAAGGAGGTGATAAAAAGGCTGAAGGAGGAGGCGAAATCAGCGGAAAATCCTTGATATTTCTCGAGCTTAACCATATTCATACCGAGGGTTTTAATGATTTTGTAGCCGCCGATAGAGGTACCGAGGGCCATAACGGCGGAGCAGGAAAGCATCATCCAGATAGGGATCTGAAAGGATTCTACATTCGCTTCGCCCATGGAAAGAAACATACCGAGCATAAACACGCCCATAAATTTCTGGCCATCCTGCGCGCCATGCATAAACGCCATGCCGGCTGCCCCCGCAATTTGCGCATAGCGAAAGAAAGTATTGGTTTTCCTGCGGTTTTTATTCGCGCTGAGCAAGACGATGATTTTGCTCGTCAGCCATCCCGAGCCGGCGCCGAAAAAGGTCGACATCACTAAGCCGTAAATCACCTTGACCCATTCCCCGCCGTTGATCCCGCCGAGTCCGCCCTGCAGCGCGATCGCCGCGCCGGATAATCCGGCGATCAGCGCATGGCTTTCGCTTGTATTAATGCCGAAGAACCATGCGGCGACAGCCCAGACGACGATGGATACAAGCGCGGCAAGTAAAGCGATCAGCGCCGACTGGGGGTCGCCGCCGAAGTTCACCATATTGTAGATGGTTTCCGCGACGGTGGCGTTAAAGAGCGTCATCACAAAGACGCCAAAAAAATTAAAAACCGCAGCCAGGATGATNGCNNATCCNGGGCTGAGGGAACGTGTGCCGATGCAGGTTGCGATGGCGTTTGCCGCGTCGGTCCAGCCATTCACCAGAATGACGGCAAAAGTGATCAGTACGGTAAAGACAAAGGGCAGATTCGTTGTGAGTTCGGACAAAAAGTCAAAAAAGGTAATGACGCCTTCCATAGATACCTCGTTTCAAAGAACTTGTATAAGCCGCGCCCATAACCCAAGCGGCGCAGCCTTAAGGGAGAGCTTCCGCTCCCACCCGGAAAGTGTTGCTTCTTAACATATATTTTACACTATTTTTACATGTTTTGAAATACTCGGGCGACGCAGATATGCTTTTTCAAGTAATGGGTTACACGGATCGAATGGGATATCTTCAAAATGTTGAAAAAATGCCTAAAACATGGTATTATTTGTGTAAATAAATGTAGAAAACAATAAACGCATGTTTATCCTTCCAGCCAGGGAAGGAAGTATAATACAGATCCCGGAAAAGGAGACTCATGGAAACTAAAGATTTATTTACTGTTCAGGAATTCGCGCAGCTCTCGGGCGTCGAAGCTTCGACCCTGCGCTATTGGGACGACATCGGGCTGTTTTCGCCGATCCATCGCCACCCGGATACCAATTACCGGTATTACTCGCTGGCGCAGATCCTCGCGCTTAANTTTGTTACCGTCTTAAGCGATCTGGATTTTCCGTTAAAAACCATTGCGGAGCTCCGGCAGGACCGGGATCCGGAGAAAATCCTTGCGCTCCTGGATAAGCAGGAGAAAGAGATGGATATGGAGATGCAGCGCCTGCGCCTTCGCTACTCCATCATCCACGCCAGACGGGAGCTGATCACCAACGGGATAAAGGCGCCGGAAAAAGATATAGCCGTCGTATGGCGGGATAGCATGGATATTATGGTTTGGCCGCGTAACGACTATAACGAAGGCGAGACGTTTATCGAGCCTATGGCTGGCTTTGTCAACCAGGTGCAGGACCAGCATATCAACCTGAGCTTTCCTGTCGGCGGCTGTTTTGACAGCTTTGAAACGCTGAAGTCCGGACCGAACAGGCCCCAGTACTTTATCTCGATTGACCCGATAGGGAATCAGAAAATAAAGGAAGGCGATTACTTAACCGGCTATACCAGGGGCTACTACGGCGAGAT
>WRNN01000041.1 GCA_009776595.1 Clostridiales bacterium | reverse complement strand
GTGCCATATGGATACCTGAACAGGAAATGGTTAAAAAAGACAGTATCCGAAAGCACGCTATTGATATTTGTCGGCGAAGGACGTATAATGGGCTCATTCTGAAAAAAGGAAATGTTCGACTTGAACCAACGAAACACCGCTATCCGCGCCGCCAACGACCTCACCGAAGGCCCCATCGTCCACAAAATCCTGCTTTTTGCCCTGCCTGTCATCGCCAGCAACCTCCTGCAGCAACTCTACAACGCGGTCGACTCCATCGTCATCGGCCAGTATGCGGGCGCGGGCGCCCTGGCGGCTGTCGGGGTGAGCAATCCCATCATGATGCTTTTCAACGCCCTGTTTATGGGTTTTTCGACCGGCGCAAGTATCGTCGTCGCCCAGTACTTCGGGGCCAAAAACTTGGAAAAACTCCGGCATTCGATCAATACGACGTTCTCGCTGGCGTTTGCCGTGGGTCTGGTGATCACCATATTGGGCGTCGTATTGTGCAAGCCGCTGCTGCACCTGCTCAATGTGCCGGACAACGTGATCGGCAGCGCCTCGCTGTATCTGACCATCATCTTCACGGGTACGGTGGGCAACGTCTTTTTTAATTATGGCAGCGGTATATTACGCGGCATGGGCGATTCGCGCTGGCCGCTGATCTCGCTTGCTATATCCTGCGTGCTCAATATCGTCCTGGACGTCTGGTTTGTTTTTGGCTTTGGCTGGGGGGTCGCCGGCGTCGCGATAGCGACCGTCATCGGGCAGACCCTGTCGGGGCTGGTACTGGCTTGGCGCATCCATCGTTTTGGCCATGGCCTGCGGCTTTCCCCGGCGGAAATGCTGCGGCCTGACTGGAGCATCATCAGCATGATCGTCCGGCTCGGCTTGCCCTCCGGCTTGCAGCAGATGGCCATGTCGCTGGGCGGCGTCATCACCCAGTCTTTCACCAACCGCTTCGGCACGATATTTATCGCGGCAAACACGGTCGTGCAGCGCGTGGACGGCTTTGTGATCATGCCGATGTTTGGTTTGAGCATATCNGCCACTACCTTTTCTGGACAGAATATCGGCGCGGGTAAGATCGAACGGGCCAAAAAGGGCATCAACAGGATTCTGGCGATGATGGCCGTCATGTGTATCGGCCTCGGCGTGGGTATGTACTTTTTCGGCCAATATATCGCGATGGTATTCACCACGGAAATCGCCGTGATCGCGATTGCAAAGCAGGGCATACAGATCATTTGTTTTGTCTTCGTGTTTATGGGTCTCGGCGAGACGCTGGCCGGCGCCATGCGAGGCGCGGGTGCGGCGGTCGTACCCATGATATCGGCCATCATCAGCAACACGATCCGTATCCCGCTGGTGTACATCCTGGCGATAATGCCCAACAATTATCTGGGTGTATTTTATACCATGGCCCTTTCCATGATGACCGGCGCGTTGATGATGTCCCTGTACTACCGCTTCGGCAAATGGCAGGAAAAAGGGATACGCGTCTCCGACCGGACGCCTGCAGCCGTGCATCAGCCGGATGATGTGCCGACTCCACGGGAGTAAAACGCAAAACGACAGCCGGCCTTCCTGTGAAGATTCGGCTCCGCGATAAAGGAGGAGTATAACTTGAAAAAAGGATGGGATAGAGCAAGGAGGGAGGAGCTTCGTGTCCGGTAAAGCCTATAAGTATGTTGTGATACTCAGCGGCGTGATCTGTACCTATGTCTTTATCAAAGCGCTCTTCTTTACTCAGGCAAGGCCTGTGAGAACGGACGTGATACAAGGCGTACTTGTCGGCTTCGGGCTGGCCCTTGCCATGGCGCAAATCACAGCGGAACGGAAGACCTCGAATATCAACGGGTGGACCACCATGTATAGGTTGGGTTCACCCGATAACGGTATGCTGATGCGGGCCGCCTGCGCGTTAGCTTTCCCCGGCCCGGTAAACGCAGCGGAAGAAGCGATGTATTGGAAAACATCTGTTGATGGCGCAAGACGTGAACTCACGGGGGAGTGCGACTACATTATGCATTTTCCCGCTGGGGGACTGCCGCCGAACAGCGCTTTTTGGTCGCTGACAATGGGCGACGACAGTAATCGCTTTGTGGAAAACGCAATCAACCGGTATAGCGTAAGCGACCGTTCCGGACTAGCGCCAAACGACGACGGCTCTGTTGATATTTACATCCAAAAAGCTGCCCCGGCAGGTCGCGAATCCAATTGGCTGCCCGCGCCATCGGGGAAATTCATTCTTTGGCTGAGAGTCTACCTGCCCGGCACGGCAATTCTGGAAGGTCAATACAATGTGCCGGCCGTTAGGGAGCTGAAGTGATGGAACATAGATTGCTATTCGTTTCAATTGTTGTTGTAGTATGGTTTATAGTCATCCGGTTTCTGCCGGCTATGATTCTGTCTGTGTTTAAAAGAGCGATCCTTGTGAAAGGCTTTGGCGAGGGCCCCATCCCGATGAACACGCTTTATACGCAGCCGCAAGAACAATTTGCGGATCCGCTCCATTCAGCAGGCTCGCGTTTAACGATTACCGGCGTAAACCGGGACACCATCATCACGATAGGCTGGTTGGATCTCCGTAAAGGGCCGCTGCTCCTGCATGTGCCGGATATGTCGGAGCGCTATTACAGCCTGCAGTTCACCGATCCGTCGAAAAACGCCGTCTTTGCTTATGTTGGGAAACGTACGACCGGCACAGGCGCCGGCGCATACCTCATCAGCGGTCCCGGCTGGAATGGAAATGTACCGCAGGGACTATCGCAGATTTCTTCGCCAAACCATTCCGTACTCCTTGTCGGCCGCGTTTTAGTCAGCGGCGACCGCGATCTTCCTGCCGCTTACAGCCTTTCCAAGCAGATAAAATTAACCCATATCCATTCGGGAGTAAGTATATAAGATGAATTTTAAAAAAAGTCAAAAAATCTTGATAAAAACTGTTGACATTCAAGTTGCTTCAACCTTTATACTGCAATTAGACATCAATTAGTCATCAAGTAGACAACATCTGTAGAGCAGAAAGGAGAATGGATATGAACAAGGAAAACTATGAACTGTATCGGGCGGAGAACCCGTATATCACAGAGAGCAAGCATTATCTCCGCGGGACTGCGGGAGCGTTATTAGGCGCGATAGTAGGCGCCATCCCATGGGCCGTCGCGTATTATTTTGGATGGTTTGTAGCCTGGCTGGGCGTCGTGATCGGTTTGGCGGCGCTCAAGGGATACGAAATACTTGGCGGACAGGCCGGTATGTGGAAAAAGTGGATTATCGGCATCGCGACGGTGTTCGGCGTAGTAATTGGAAACATAGGTTATGACATAGCAGAATTTGCTGTTTTGATTCACAGAGGCATGTTTGTAGGCGCTACCTATTTGGATATCCCCTATTTATACATGGAATGGGTCATGAACTACGATTTGGCACGCGGTATCCTGATTGATTTGGGCCTTGGACTTGTCTTCGCGTTTATCGGCTTGGCTTCCGTCTTTCGCAAAATGAAAGATGAAGGAAGTATANCGCCGGTAGTGCAAAACGAGCTCATCAATCAAGCAGCCGACGAATGACGCTGTGGGCTTGCGCCGCGTCTTTCACATAAGCGTCCGCCCCGATGCTTTCGGCAAATTCTTCGGTGAGGACAGCGCCGCCGACCAGGATTTTCGCAGATAATCCTTCGTGGCGAATAGCCCGAATCACAGGTTCCATTTCAATCATGGTGGAGGTCATCAGAGCAGAAAGGCCAAGTATGTGCGCTTTATGCTCTTTGACCGCTTCGATAAAGTCCTGTGCCGGCACGCTCCTCCCCAGATCGATGACATGATACCCGTAGCTGGACAATATGGCTTTCGTAATGTTCTTTCCGATATCATGAATATCTCCGGCGACAGTCCCCAGGATCACTGTTTCGAGGGAGGGAACAGCCGAATTTGGCTTGGTGACACGCAGGTAATCAAAAGTAAAGGAAGCGCCGTCAGCAGTAAGAAGAAGCTGCGGCAGGAAAGTATCACCCCGGGCATAGGCTTCGCCTGCTGAAGCCATGGCCGGGATGATGCTTTGATCGACCAATTCGATGAAGCTCCTGTCGGCGATCATAGGCTGAAGCAGTTTCCGGATCTGCGGCCGGTCGTTAAGGATAATGGCTTTCTGTAAAGCAAGCAGATCCTGAGAAAAAGGATCTTCTTCCGCTTCAGACACAGGCTGCACAGTTTCATCAGACAGAGGCAGTTCGCCGGACCCGGGCGTTTCGCCGGAAGCGGAAGCAGCGGAGGCTTCAGACGCTTCCGCCGTTTCGGTAGATGCGGCAGCTTCAGCGGCTTCGGTCGTTTCGGCAGACGCCGGCGTTTCGCCGATTTCAGATGTTTCAGAGGCGCCGGAGGCCTCGGGGGATTCGCTTGCTTCGGCCGATGCGGAAGCCCCGGCGGATTCGGTGGAATCGGCGGATTCGGCGGAATCGGCGGATTCGGCTGCCTGCGCAGATGCGGAAGCCCCGGATCGGGCGGGCACGCCAACTTCCTGCTTTTCGTTCCTGTTATCCTCTGCTTTCGCTTTCTCAATATAACGCGCGGCGTGGGGATCTTTTTCGACCAGAAATGTTCCTGCGGTCAGGATGGAGCGTATGCCCGGATCAAAAGCGTCAGCGATGGCGACGTCGAGGCCGGCGGCGATGGCCTGCGCCAGGAACGCCTGATTCAGCCAGGCGCGTTTCGGCATGCCATGGGAGATGTTGCTGATGCCCAGTATGGTTGTCACGCCAAGTTTATTTTTAACAAGGCTGAGAGCTTTCAGTGTTTCCGCGGCTTGGCCCGGATCGGAGACCGCCGCCATGACCAGACAATCGATGATCACATCATTCCTTTGAATGCCTTCCGCCATAGCCCGGTCCAGGATTCGCTCGGCGATGAGCAGACGGTCCTCCGCCTTCTCCGGGACGCCGTTTTCATCCAAGGTAAGCCCAAGGACAGCCGCGCCGTACTTCTTCACCAGGGGGAGCACGGTGCTGAGGCTGGATTCTTTACCATTCACGGAATTCACCAGGGCCTTCCCGTGATAATGGATCAGCGCTTTCTCCAGGGCTTGGGGATTGAGCGTGTCGATAATTAGAGGAAAATCCGGGGATTGCTGGAGCCGGATGATAGCCTGCGTCAGATTGGTCACTTCGTCGCTTCCCGCAAGACCGACATTGACGCCCAGTAATTCGGCGCCGGCTTGTATCTGGGCAAGCCCTTCCCGGGCATAGACGTCAAAGTCTCCTGTCGTCAAGGCTTGGGTTAATGCCTTTCTATTCGTGGGGTTCAGCTTTTCGCCGGCCAGGCGCGGCGGCAGGCCGAAGCCGAGCCAGATGGCTCTTGAGCGGGAGGTCAGGGAAGAAGCCTGCTCCCGGCAGGCCGGATCGACTTGACCGTCCCAATTTTTGGCCGCTTCGGCAATGGCTTTGATATGCGGCGGGGCAGTGCCGCAGCAGCCGCCCAGGAATCGAACCCCGTACTCCAGAAATTGCGTGGTATAGGCAGCCATGTCCTCGGGCGTCAGAGGGAATACAGACTGGCCGCCCTGTAGTACCGGCACGCCGGCATTCGGTTCCGCCAGAAGGGGCAGGCGACAGCTTTCGTGGTATATTTTAATGACGGACAGCATTTCTTCAGGGCCGGAAGAGCAATTGGCGCCCAATACATCGGCGCCCAAAGCAGAAAAGACAAGCGCCGCGGTTTCCGGATCCGTGCCTGTCAGCGTCCGCCGGTTTTGGCTGTAGGTCAGAGAAACGGCGACCGGGAGGTTGGTGACCTTCCGAATGCCCAGATAGGCGGCCCTTGCTTCCCCGAGATCAGAAAAGGTCTGGAGGAGGATCAGGTCGGCGCCGCTCAGGGATAGAGATTGGGCCTGCTGCGCAAAGATTTCTATCAAATCCTCAAAGCCGATGCTGCCGATGGGCGCCGGAAACTGACCGCTTGGGCCAATGACGCCGGCGACATACCGGTTTGGTCCGGCTGCTTTCTTTGCCAGCGATACCGCTGTAGCATTGATCAGATTCACGTCTTCCGCATATCCGTATTCCGCCAGCTTGATCCGGTTTGCGCCAAAGGTATTGGTTTCGAGGACATGGGCGCCGGCTTTCGCATAAGAAGTTGAGATTTCAAGGACGCTGTCCGGGTTTGACAGCATCCATACTTCCGGGCTGACGCCTGCAGGCAAGCCTTTGCTTTGCAGCATCGTGCCCATAGCGCCGTCGCTTAGCAAGACCCGCTGTTTCATTGCTTCAAGGATATTTGGCATAGTCTGTTCACCCTTTCAAGGCAACGCGTTCCCACTTAACCGGTATTGCGACATGGCTACGCGTCTGACTTACAAAAATATCGACAAGTGGTTTGGTAGCTTCTAGACTTAACAGATCACTCGTTATGCAGATGCGGTCGCCACGACCGCGTCGAATATCCGCTTTCCCCCGAATTCCACCCATTCGGCTCGTTGGTGCTTTTCCACGTCCTTGCGGAAGTCGAATGTCAGCAGATAACCCTCGTCGACGCCCTTGCTGCCCATGTAGCCCGCAAGCTGTTCGTATGCTTTATCGTGCGCCGCTTCGCCTGCCCCCTGCTTCCATCGTTGTAATACTCACATATGCCCCTAGTTTAACCCATTTGAGCAGTGAACGCAAACGGCTTAAGCCCGTTGCGCATTCAAAACTGCTACCTTCTTCTGAGAAACTATAGAGCTTCAAAATATTAATGAAATGCTCATTCTAAATGACGAAAGGCTGTTTCTCGATATTTATATACTGCCTTATTTGTAGGATATTCACTTGGAATAACTTCGATTTCCATGCTTTTAAGTGATGCATCGTTACCGTATGGAGTAAAAAGCAAATTCAATCTACAGCTATTGGCCACATTTTGTTTACCTTTTCCACGCATTTTAGCGCTATACTCGTTAAACCCGCCTTGTATTTGAAAGTCCGGCAACTCAGCCCTAAAAACAGTTTTGTTATTAGTATCTACACGGATCATATCAAGCGAGATTTGTTTAAGGTCATTAGCTTTTTTGAACAGAATCAATGTCGGTGATTCAATCCCGATATCATTTGCTTGTTCGAAAGAAATATTTATTATAAGCCCCTTCGAAACACCGCCAATATTCATGACAGAAATACCAAATTTTTTGTTTGATACGCATTGAGCATCATACACGTCAATCTAATTTGAGATTCTGAAAACGCCAACGAAACACCACATTCTACCAACCATCCAAAACACGAAGAACAATACCGATTTTTATCAAACCCTCTCCAGCGGCAGACGTAGGAATCGCTACATGGGTCTTTAGGGGAGACAGAAAACCATACGTTTACATCATGACTGGCCGCCATGAAACAACTTTGAAGCATAAATGGCGTAACATTCACCGTGAGGTGAATGAGATGGGACATATAGATTGCCTGCGGGAAATGGCCTTGGAAGTAGAGGGGTACTCACAGCACAATGGATACTGGTATAGCATCAGTGAAGTGCTATCCATTATGGTATGCGGTATGTTATGTGGCCTGCAAACCATTGACGACATTCATGAATGGTCTGTGTCCGCGCCATCGCGCAAGTTTTTTGAAGACCATTTCGGGATCGGGAGGCTTCCGTGCCGGGCGCAGTTTTACAACATACTCGCCTGCGTGGACGCGGAGAAGTTCAATCTTTCCTTCACCAGATGGGTCCGCGGCATGCTGCCGGGAGGAGCGGCCGGGAAAACGGTCGCGATAGATGGGAAAACTGTGTGTTCGACAGACAAACTGACCGACGATGGCAGCGTGCTCCACATAGCCAGCGCCATCGTGTCTGAGTACGGATTGGTGATCGGAAGCCGGGAATGCGGAGGGGCAAAGTTGGGAGAGATCACGGCTTTCAGGGAACTCATCGACTTGCTGGATGTGTCCGGGGCAGTCGTAGTGGCCGACGCGCTACACTGCAACCAGAAATCGGCTAAAGCAGTGGTGAACGCCGGCGCCGACTATCTGTTCGTCGTAAAGGACAATACCCCGGCCTTAAAAAGGGACATCGAACTTTTTGTCCATAACGAGCCGACCGAAAGCCACTCGACAACAGAGAAAAACGGTGGGCGGATAGAGAAGCGCACGGCGTATGTTTCCCACGACCTCGACTGGCTGGATGGGTCGGAACACTGGGCGAGCATTAAGAGCATTGGCGCGATCAACCGGGTGTTTGAAAAAAACGGGGAGAAGTCAGATGAATGGCATTACTATATCTCCAGCGCAGCTCTGAGCGCTGAGGAATTGCTAAGGCATGCCCGCATGGAATGGGGTGTGGAAGCGATGCATTGGCTGCTGGACGTCCATTTTGCCGAGGACAAGACCATGGTATGGGATATGAATGTGCAGAAAACATTGAACCTCCTAAGAAAAGCAGTCCTTAATCTAGTGAAGGGATACAAAAGCAAGACCGACAGTAAAAGCCCGATATCCAAGATACTGAAGCGTAACCTTTTCGACCTCGACAACCTTTCGGCGTTCCTGGGCTTCGTTTCCCAGATATAAAAAATGGGTTGCCAGTCAACGTGCTTTCGATTTCAGCCATTTTTCTCCATAAGTAACGGTCAACCTTGCAGCACAGCGTCGTCGTAGGACGGTGGGGGGGCTGTGGGCGGTGTCAAAAGGAGGCCAGTTGTTTCCAGTTATAGAGATTGCTAATACACAACTTAGAACAGAGTTCACTACAATACCCACAATGGATCTTGCTCTGGGTATAATCTCAAATTAGATTGACGTGCGTGTGTTTTCGCTGTACTTGAATCCATGCCGGATATAGCGTACAATGGGCATCGATAAGCAGCTTAGTGGACTGAGCCAAAGACTTGGCGACACAAAGAC
>WRNN01000040.1 GCA_009776595.1 Clostridiales bacterium | reverse complement strand
GCGGGTTTTCTGATTGCTACTGTGTTACAGTGCGGGGGCGCAAGCGCATCTTACAAGTCCGCCTTTTTTTGCTTGATCTATCGAACGCATTATTGTATAATTAAGGTATTACTGAAGCTCCGAGCTGCCGGCGACCAGACCGGTTGCGGCAGCCGATAGGGTTATAGAGGGGACTTTATAGCCTGCTTTTGCAAAGGAGTCTGCAAAAACCATATTGCAGGCTTTTATGTCGTTTTCTGCCCATAGGAAATCCGCATAAGAGTTTCAAGCCATTAAGAAAGGGGAAAGATACATGTTTGGCTACATGGGAAAACTCTTATTTGTCAACCTCAGTACCGGCGCAACAGAAGTGCGCGAGCTGAAAGAGGAAGATGCGCGCCTTTTCCTCGGCGGCTACGGCATCGGGGCAAAGATTCTCTACGAAGAAATGCCCGCAAACACAGATCCCTTTGGCGAAGACAGCGTGATCGGCTTCGTCACAGGCCCCACCACCGGTACAGGCGCCTTATTTTCCGGCCGCTTTACCGTCGTGAATAAGTCCCCGGTGACGGGAGGATGGAACGACGCCAACTGCGGCGGCAACTTTGGCCCGGCATTGAAAGGCGCGGGGTATGACGCCGTATTCGTCAGAGGCATTGCGGATAAGCCGGTCTATATCCTGATTAACGACGGCAAGGTAGAGATCTGCGACGCCGCGGAGCTTTGGGGAAAAACGACCCTGGAAACAGAAGCGGTGATCGAGGAGAAATATGGCAATAAAGCCCGGTCCGCCATGGTCGGCCCTGCCGGCGAAAACCTTTCCCTTATCTCTGCGGTGATGAACGACGGACACAGAGCTGCGGGCCGCGGCGGCTGCGGCGCGGTAATGGGTTCCAAAAAGCTGAAAGCGGTGATCGTGCTCGGCAACCAGGAAGTACCGATATTCGATAAAAAAACATTGCAGGAAAACAATCTTAAAACCCTCGAGTTTATGAAAGGCCCCGGCGCCGGTTTTAGCGGCAGATTCGGGAATTTCGGCACAGGCGCGGGATTTGTCGGATCGACCCAAAGCGGCGACGCCGGCGTGAAAAACTGGGGCGGTGCGGGCGTCGTCGACTATCCCGCGGATATTGCCGAACCGGTCGGCAGCCAGGGAATCGACAATACCAAGACGAAGAAATACGCTTGCGCCAACTGTCCCCTTGGCTGCGGCGCTTTCCATGACTATCCTTCCGAACGCTGGGATCTCAAACATTCCCCCAGACCGGAGTACGAGACCATGGGCGTCTTCGGCAGCATGCTGCTCAACAAAGACGTGGAATCCGTTTTCCAGTCCAACAATCTTTGCAACGAATACGGCCTCGACACCATATCTGCGGGCTGCACCGTCGCTTGGGCGATGGAATGCTTTGAGAACGGCGTCCTGTCTCTGGACGAACTGGACGGTATCCATCTCAACTGGGGCAACGGGGACGCCATTGTCGCCATCACCGAGAAAATGGGCAAAGGCGAAGGCGTCGGCAAAATCCTGATGCTGGGCTCCCGGGCCGCCGCGGATCATTTCGGCAAAGGCCACGAGTACCTTGTCGTGGCAAGCGGCATCGAGGAACCTATGCACGACAGCAGGCTCGCCTACGGCTTGTCCCGTACTTACCAGTACGACCCCACGCCCGGGCGGCATGTCAAAGGCGGCATCGGTATGTTCATCACCCATACCGCCGGTCATTCGGTCGACTATCGCGGTACGGGATATGCGGATATTAACGGTGTAGCGAACACCGAACTCCAGAATTGTGCCGGTTTCTGTATGTTTGGCGGCAACAACCCGCCCGGCATCGTCAAAATGCAAGTAGAAGCGGCAACCGGTTTTAAGTATTCCTCCCCCGAATGGCTCAGCCTGGGGCTGCGTATCTTCAACATGCGGCATGCGTTCGGGATCCGGGAAGGCTTGCGCCGCAAAGACTTTACCCTTTCGGAGCGCTTTTACAAATCCGGCCCGCCCAGTGAAGGGCCGCTCGCCGGCATTGAAGTTAACCATGAACTGCTGGGGGATAACTTCTTCAACGCCATGGGCTGGAATATGGACATGGTACCCTTGCCGCAGGTCCTGAATAATCTGGGCGGTCTGGACATGGTCAGAGCGGACCTGTATCCGCCGCCGCCCCCGCCCCCGCCGCCACCGCCGCCGGAAGAGAAAAAGGAGTAATTGGAGTTTATGCAAATTTCCGTCCGTCTGATGTGCGCGGATCTGGAAGTTCCCGCGGGGAGCCGTGAGATCAGCGTCGCCGACAATAGTACCATAGCGCAGGCTTTAGACGCCTATGTGAAGCTTCATCCCATCGATGACCCGGATAACGTGCTTCCGGCATCCATGTTTATGATCGGCAAAAATCCCGCACAGCTCCATTCCGTACTGAAGGACGGAGACGAACTCATGGTGATGCGCATTTTGCACGGCGGCTGAGGTTTGCGACGCGATGCGCTGACCTTGCGATTCCACTTTTTCCTAAGTTTTGTAGATAAAAATCCCGGAGCAGCCATCCGGGATTTTTTCTTGTTTCGCCCCGCGCGTAATCGGCGCATTGCTCCAATATCACTTGACAGGTCTGGTTTTGAGCCTCATAATAGGAAGCATAAACGGAAGGTCAGGCCGTCGGAAATATCCGGACGGTCTACAAAAGTCCCGATGAAAAGAGGAAAAAAATCAAGGGAGGAAGCAGCATGATACCACCTATTTCCAGTATGAAAGAAGCTTTTGATCTCAAAGGGAAAACTGCCATTATAACGGGCGGAAACGGCGGCATCGGTCTGGGCATCGGCAAATCGATGGCGGAGCTGGGCGTCAATGTCGCGATTCTTTGCCGCAACATGGAAAAAGCGGAAAACGCACTGAAAGAGCTGAGCGTTTATGGCGGCAAATATCAGGCATTCTCTTGTAACGTCACCGATCCGGATAGCGTCGCCGAAGCCGTGGAAGCCGTATGCAAAGAGTTCGGTGATATCAACATCCTGGTTAATAATTCAGGCGTGGGCGGCGGCGGCAACCTCCTTGACGCGGACCGGGACCTCAAGGTCTGGCGTCAAGTCATTGACACAGACCTCATCGGTATGATTCAGGTAACGCACGAAGTGGGCAAACGGATGCGTGACGCCGGCAAAGGCGGAGCAATTGTGAACATCACTTCCAACGCCGGCAATATCGTCAACCGGGGCATGAGCTTGACGGCGTATGCAACCGCAAAGGCCGGCGCCAACCGTTTTACCAAATGTATGGCCATCGAGCTNGGCGATTACAATATCCGTGTCAACGCCATCGCGCCCGGCTTTATCCATGCGGGCTTCGGCGCCAATCCCAATCAGGCCCTATATGATCTGGTGGATATGCAGCAGCCTCTGAAACGTTTCGGCGAAGCGATCGAAATCGGCGCGCTGGCTGTGTTCCTGGCTTCCCCCTCAGCCGCCCACATCACCGGTGAAGTCATCACCATCGACGGCGGTTACTCTTTACCGGCTTAACGGACCGCAAGCCTTTCCTCGCGTTTCTCCGCCGGCTGACCTGCCCTGTATCGGATGTATATCAAAAGCTTCTTTTCTTACGGGAAAAGAAGCTTTTTTTGTTTCCGCCTGTCCTGCTGTCCTGATACCGATCGCTGATTCAAATATATTCAGAATGCCGTCAGCGTGCCATCCTCACGAAACAGAAGGCGCGGCTCCTTCTCGATCTCTATATTTGCGGCGCCGGAAAGCTCCTTAACTAAAGCGCTTGATAGATAGACCTCGTCCAGATGCAGCGTGTTTTGTATCCGCATGATGCGGGCTTTTTCCGGATCGAGCCTCCCGAAAGCGCGGAAACTCCAGTCCATCGCTTGAAGGGCGTTATCGGCAATCATGGGAAGCTTGCCCCGCTGAATAAACGTTGAAGTCAGGATATTTTCGTAGGTCGCTTGAAAGTCAATCTTATCAAAAAGCTTCCTGGTCATGAAATCCGCCAGTCCGAATCCGCAGGCGTTGCCGTGGGCAGCCTCGGTCAGGTCGTCGATGATAATATGGCCTATCTTTGGCCTGGGGCGATCTTCCATGCCTTCAATCAGCATGCGCCCGATAATATTGGTGTCCATCCCCGGGCCGGAAATGTTTTTGCCCATCCAGTCGACNACGAGGATATCGATCTGATCCGCCGGCAGCGCAGGCATCGAGGCCCTGGCGGTCCGCAGAAGCTTCTTTTCNTCCTCGACGATAGCCGCAGGCTTNAGCGCGCGGACCAGCGCGGTCTGATCGTAGGCGTTCTCCAGGACGGCAAGGCCCAGCAGTACTTTGTTTTGCTCCCATATTCGCTCGGCTGTCGGTATCAGCAGATTCGCCAGGCCCCAGGCGTTAAAACTATGTATCTCCATAGCAAGCTTGTGCTTGCCCAGGCCGATAACGCTCATTTTCACCAGCCCGCTTTCGATTTCGCCGATGAAATCGGTATGCGGCTTAATCCGGTTCACCAGGATCACCCCGTCGGATTCCCAGGCGTTACGGTCCATATACACCCGATTGGGCAGACCGGTATGATCGATTTCTACNACTTCCATACTCGATCGCAGCGGCGCCCCCATGGCGCTTTCCGTTATGCCGTACTCTGCGAGAATGGCCGCCTGCCCCTCCGCCGTAGCGCCGCCGTGGCTTCCCATGGCCGGCACAATAAACGGTTTGCCGCCTTTCGCCTTGATGAAGTCACATACGGTTTTGATGATCAGCGGGATATTCGCGATACCCCTGCTGCCTGTGGCGACGGCGATTTGCGCGCCTTCCGCTATGCGCAAGTCCGCGCTTTCCAATTCCCGCCACACACTGCCGGCGATGTCCTCCAGTTTCTGCCCGTCGAAACGGAGCTTCGCTTTCCATAATTGCATGGTATTCATGCTACGGCCTCCCTCTGTTTTCCTTAGACGACGACAGGAGAATCTAGTGGTTTGGACTTAACAGACTACTAGCATTCACCCGCCCAGGGTTTCCCCGCCCAGCCGCTCGTAGAACTTGTTGATCGCGCTGTGATCGAGAGAAGCGTCGCCGTTGATCGAAAGCCACTGCAGCATTTCCATGACCAGGGGGCTGAGCTGCAGAGGAGAACCGAATTTGTGCGCCGTTTCCAACGCGTTTCTCAAATCTTTGATATGGAGGCCGACGCGAAAGCCCGGCGTATAATTGCCTTCCAGCATCATGGGAATCTTGGCGTCCATCACGGCGGAGCCGGCAAGCCCCCCGCGTATCGCGTCAAAAACAAGCCCGGGATCGACGCCCGCTTTTTTTGCCAGCATGAACGCTTCGGCGCAGGCGGCGATATTCGCGGCCACGATGATCTGGTTTGCCAGTTTCGTCGTGTTGCCCGCGCCGATATCCCCGCAGTAAACGGCGGCGCTGCCCATCTTCAGCAGAATGTCTTCCCTTACCGCTTCAAAATCCGCCCTTTCTCCGCCGACCATGATGGTCAGCGTCCCGTCGATGGCCTTGGGCTCGCCCCCGGAGACGGGCGCGTCGATCATTCTCAGGCCCTTTGCCTTACACTCCGCAGCGACTTCACGGGCAGCCGCAGGCGCAATGGAGCTCATATCGATGAGCAGCGATCCCGGTTTCGCCCCTTCCAGAATGCCTTTCTCGCCCAAAACCGCCGCNTTGACNTCCGGCGAATCCGGCAGCATCGTGATCATCGTCTCACAATGCGCGGCGATCCAGGCGGANTCGGCGCCTCTTTCGGCGCCTTCCGCGACAAGCTCAGCGACCGCGCCCTCTACAAGATCATATACGATCAGCTCGAAGCCGGCTTTCATCAGATTTCTGCACATCGGTTTTCCCATGATACCCAGGCCGATAAATCCGATTTTCATCTCAATCCACACCTCCGTCCATGCCCGCGCCGGGCATAGCGCTTTACAGCGGCAACCACCGGCGCTGCCGGTGGTTGCCTTTCTGATCCTCTTATCCGCGTGCGGCTTCTTAACCTTTATAGTCGCACATGAGGTTTAATACTCTCTCCATCATGGGTCTGTCAACGACGATCGGCGAGAAATCTTTCATGCCTTCTTCCATCATCACGTCTACCTGCGCCACAACCTGCTCCCTGGAGTAACCCAGTTTCTCGAAGGAGGGCAAGCCTACCTGCGCCATAAACTCTCTCACCTTATCCGCGGCGATTTTGCCGATCTCCTCATTGGTCGCGTCATAGGGTACATCCGCGCCGAAGATCTCGGCGATTTTGCGAACGCGCTCCGGTACCGCGGCGGCAAAGACTTCCAGCTGAGGCGGGGTCCCAAGGCCGCAAAGCAGTCCATGGTGCAGATGGAATACAGAAGCCATTCCCTGGGCGATAGCATGGCCGAGGGTGGTAATCGAATCGCTGAACGAAAGGCCTGCCAAGCTGCTGGCCAGGCTCATTCCCGTACGGGCGACGATGTCCGTGCCATCCTTCACCGCTGCCGGAAGATGGGCTACGACAAGCCGTAAGCTCTCATATCCTCTCAAGTCGGACATGGGATTGCGCATCTTGCCGGTGATGGCTTCCACGCAATGCGCTACAACGTCCATTCCGGTAGCCGCCGTAATGGAGGGGGGTACGCCCACTGTCAGCTCGGGATCGATAATGGCAAGCGTGGCGCCTGTGATGACGATACCGAACTTTTTCGAAGTCTGGGAATTGGAAATAACACCGACGAGCGTCACTTCGCTGCCTGTGCCGGAGGTGGTCGGAATGGTAAAGATCGGTACATCGGGAGCAGCGGGCGGTCCTACCACTTCGGTTATCGGCCTGGGATTGAGGATGACTCTCGATACGGCTTTGGCGGTATCCATGCTGCTGCCGCCGCCCAGCGCTACGATGGAGTCTCCCTTTGCCGCCCGGAAAGCGTCGGCAGCTACGGTAATGCTGTCGGATGGCGCGTCGGATAAGCAATCGTCATAAATCACGCAGTCGAGCCCGGCGTCCTTGATCACTTTCTCTACCTTTGCCGTCACGCCCGCGGCGGTTACGCCCTTATCCGTAATAATAACCGGCTTTTTCAGATCGCGCATTTTGAGCTGCTCGCCTAATATGGACAGTGCCCCCGCGCCGAACATCATTGTTGTTCCCTGTGACATTTTCTGTGCTACCATGAAACAATTCCTCCTTCAATTTGACTTTTTAGTGAAACTTATCCGCCGGTTCGGCGGTAGAATCCGATTACCCCTCGTAGTCGCACATGAGGCTTAAGGCCTTCGCGGCTACCTCACTGTTGATTTCAATCGGTGAAATGTCCTTCATTCTCTCCGCCATCAGCGTATCCGTCTCCGCGATGAGCTGCTCCCTCGTATACCCTAACTGTCCAAGGGAGGGTAATCCGACCGCAGCCATGAATTCACGCATTTTCTTAGCGGCAATCTTGCCGATCTCTTCGCCGGTCGCATCCAAAGGCACATCCGCGCCGAAGACTTCCGCAATCCTCCGCACGCGCTCCGGTAATGCTTCGGCAAACAGTTCCAGCTGAGGAGGCGTGGCTAACCCGCAGATTAAGCCGTGGTGCAGATGGAACGTGGAAGCAAGCGCCTGGGCAATCGCGTGTCCGAGGTTGGTGGTCGAGTCGCTGAAAGCCAGTCCTGCCAGGCTGCTGGCCAGACTCATTCCCGTGCGGGCGACAATGTCCGTCCCGTCCTTCACCGCGGCGGGAAGATGGGCGACGACCAGCCGCAAGCTCTCAAAGCCCCTCAAATCAGACATTCTGTTCCGGTTCCGCCCGCATATGGCCTCTACCGCATGCGCTACAACGTCCATGCCGGTCTGCGCGGTAATGACAGGAGGCACGCCCATAGTCAGTTCAGGATCCACAACCGCCAGCGTCGCGCCGGTGATCGAGATGCCGAATTTTTTGGAAGTCTCCGAATGGGAAATCACGCCGACAGTGGTTACTTCGCTGCCCGTACCGGATGTGGTCGGGATCGTAAAGATCGGTACATCCGGCGTTCCGGGCTGTCCGACTACTTCGGTGATCGGCCTGGGATTGAGGATTGTGCGGGATGCTGCTTTGGCGGTATCGATGCTGCTGCCGCCGCCCAAGGCTATGATGCAGTCGCCCTTTGCCGCCCTGAAGGCGTCCGCCGCGGCGGGGATGCTGTCGGATGGCGCGTCGGACAGGCAATCATCATAGACAACACTATCCAGCCCGGCTTCTTTAAGCACATTTTGCACTTTCGCCGTCACGCCCGCGGCGGTCACCCCCTTGTCGGTGATGATCACAGGCTTCGATAATCCACGCGTCTTGATCTGTTCTCCCAGTATGGAAAGTGAGCCTGCGCCAAACATCATCATCGTTGCCTGTGACATTTTTTGCGCCGCCATCATATCACTCCTCCTTCATATTTATTTGTATAAAACTCACCGTTTCATTAGGTAACAGTCTACATAATCCACTTTAAATTGCCAGCGATTAATTGTCAATACTCTGATCCGTTTTTAAACCGGCCGCTTCCCTGAAAGTTACTGTTTTGTGCCGCGATCAGGTATCGCAGCAGCAATTCCTCGGCGCCTGCCAGCGTCGTGCAGTAAAACAGCTTTTGTTTCGTCGCCGCCGTCCCCGGCAAGCCCTTCAGATACCAGGCAAGGTGTTTGCGCATTTCCGGCATGGCCTTGCTTTCCCCTTTCAACGCAACCATTCTCCGGCAGTGCTCCAGTGCCATTTCTACTTTTTCCTTCGCATCCGGCGCTTCCCCCGGATCCTGATTCAGGAGGTATCTGCGTATCCTGCCGGGCAGCCAGGGATTCCCCAGCGCGGCCCTGCCTGCCATAACGGCGTCACANCCCGTTAGTTCCCGCATTCGCCAGGCTTCCTCCGGTTGCCAAATATCTCCGTTGCCCATGACCGGTATCGAGACG
>WRNN01000039.1 GCA_009776595.1 Clostridiales bacterium | reverse complement strand
TGCATGATTGGGGAGTTAGATATGCTTGTCGAAAAATTTCTCTTGCTTTCTTATGCAATCTATGCTATCGTTTGATTCAATCATTTTTTATACTGCGATGAAGGGGAGCAGTACTTGGATCCCGGGCTTCAGAAAGCCGCCGGATGATGTGAGGCGGCAGTCGGGACTGAGGAACTCGCCCCGGAGCATTTTCCCCGAACCCGGTACGCTGTATCGTCAGTAGACGGAAACGGTTATCTCTCCGTTATCAGAGTTGCTGCTACAGGCAATCCGCAGATAAACCTTTCAGCNCCGGCATTGGCGCAGANTCGATACCATCAGCGGAAAGCAGNNGTCTGCAGCGTAAAGCGCGCCTTTTTGGCGAAGTAGAGTGGTACCGCGAGCCATCGTCTCTATATACGGACGGTGGCTATTTTTATTGCAGTAACATATGGAGGAGGCATAAAAATGTCAGCGAATGCAATGAAAGACCCATCCCAAAAGTATATGCCGTTTCAGCCTGTATCCTTACCGGAGAGAACCTGGCCTTCCGGCGTCATTACCAAAGCGCCGGTCTGGTGCAGTGTGGATTTGCGGGACGGGAATCAGTCTCTGGCCACGCCGATGAATGTGGAAGAAAAGCTCGTTTTGTTTGATCTTCTGACAGGTATCGGATTCAAGGAGATTGAAGCAGGTTATCCGGCGGCGTCTGAGACGGAGTATCTCTTTATTCGCAGGCTTATCGACGAAAAACGGATTCCCGATGACGTTACGCTTCAGGTCATTTCGCCCTGCATTGAAAGCATTGTAGAAAAGACCTTCCGCGCAGTTGAAGGGGCGCCCCGTGTCATTTTTCATTTTCTGAACAGCACCAGCCCGGTTCAACGAAAACTGGTCTATGCGATCGACGAAGACGCTTGCGTCGCCTTAGCGGTAGACACCGCCAGGCATATCCGGGAGCTGGCTGCCGAAGCGGAGAAAAAAGGGACTAGGGTTCGCTTTGAGTATTCGCCGGAAAGCTTTAGCGAAACAGAACCGGAATTTGCCCTTCGTATTGTTGAAGCGGTAATGGACGCCTTGGAGGTAAGCGCCTCCGCGCCGATGATCGTCAATCTGCCGGCAACGGTAGAAGTCAGCATGCCCAATCAATATGCCGACCTGGTGGAATGGTTCTGCAGGAACGCGAAAGACAGGAAGCGTTTTCAGCTCAGTATCCATCCGCATAATGACAGAGGTACCGCTATAGCCGCGGCGGAACTGGCGCTTCTCGCAGGCGCCGAACGGGTGGAAGGCACTTTGTTTGGCAACGGTGAACGGACAGGGAACGCAGACCTGATCACGCTGGCCTTAAATATGTATACGCAAGGGATTCAGCCCGGGCTGGACCTCCATGATATCAACGGCATCCGTGATATTTATCAGAAAGTGACGGGCCTTTTCGTAGAACCGCGCCATCCTTATACAGGAGAATTCGTATACACCGCGTATTCCGGTACGCATCAGGACGCCATATCTAAGGTTCTGGATCACCGGAAAAAGAGAAGGCTCAGCCAGTGGCATGTACCGTATCTGCCTTTGGATCCCTCCGACATAGGCAGGCAGTATGATCCGATTATCCGCATCAACAGCCAGTCAGGCAAAAGCGGCGCCGCATTTGTACTGGAAACCCAGTTCGGGTACAAGATTCCCAAAGCCATGCTTCCGGAACTGGGGCAAGTTGTCAAGGAAGCTGCCGACCGGGAGAATGCGGAGCTGTCCGGCAACGATCTGTTCAAGCTGTTTAACGAGGAATTTATCCGCGTAGAGACGCCCTATGAATTAAAGACTTACCGGACCTCTTACCTTCATGAGGAAGATGAGGAGGATAATGAAGTCCGCTTTACCGGCGTTATCAACCATCTCGGCCAGCCAACGGATGTGGAAGGGGTGGGCAACGGCCCCATCGACGCCCTTTATGACGCGTTAAGGACGATCGGCGCGGCGGATTTTGACTTTCTATCCTACGATCAGCATGCTTTGAGTACCGGGTCTGACTCGCGGGCGATTGCGTATATACAGCTTGGAGATAAAAATAACCGGACCTGTTTCGGCGTCGGTACCTCAAGAGATATCCGCAAAGCGTCCCTCCGCGCGCTGATCTCCGCGATCAACCGTATCAGCAGAGCTTGACGCTGCAGCTTGAAATATTGAACAAATCTTCGTTCAGCACAGGATTCAGACCCGTGCTGAACGTTAGATGAGTCCATGCAGAAAACCTAATGATAGCAACAAAAAACCGCACTGCTGTGCGGCTTTTTGTCAGTGGGCAATGAGGGACTTGAACCCCCGACCCCATGCATGTGAGGCATGTACTCTAACCAGCTGAGCTAATTGCCCTTTCGACCTGAGCGATACGGAACGAGCGTTGCGAATGAATCCTCGCTGTGTCATAATAGCATTATTTCTTTGGTTTATCAAGAAGAATTGATTGAAATCCTGAAAGCCGGTCTGACACCGGTCTAACAATCGATTTTCAGGTCGCCGTCGAGAATCAGGCCTTGCTTTCGCATCATTTCGGAAACAAGCCAGCCGACGGCAGCGGGGATGATGAAGCCTACCATCAGAACGCCGAGATAGTCCATAACGCCCGGCGCAACGATCGTCTCTCCGACATTGACAGCGGCCTCCGACGGCGTAAACCATCCGGTGATTACGCCGATGGGGCCGACCAGCCCGGACGTCCCCATGCCGGAGGCAATCGGAGGGCCGTTTTGCCTCAATTTGAAAAGTACTGTAGAAACAGGCCCGTTCACGATCGAGGCTACCATCGCCGGAATCCACAGGATCGGCTTTTTCATCAGGTTTGGCATTTGCAGCATGGAGGTGCCCAAGCCCTGGGCAAGCAAGCCGCCTATCTTGTTCTCCCTATAAGAGGCGACCGCAAAGCCCACCATATGCGCACAGCATCCGGCATACGCCGCACCGCCTGCCAGGCCGACCAGCCCCAGCGCGGCGCAAAGCGCGGCGGAGCTGATGGGTAAGGTGAGGACCACACCGACAATGGCGGATATCAGGATGCCCATCAGGAAAGGTTGCATTTCTGTCGCCCACATGATAGCATAACCGAATACGGTGGCAATACGGCCGATGGGCGGCGCCAGGAGCCAGGCGGCGGCAACGCCCGTTGCTATGGTTACTAAGGGCGTGACGATCAGGTCGATGGGCGTTGTCTTTGAAACGAGTTTCCCGGCAAAGACCGCGATAAGGGCAATAACAAATACGGCCAATGGGCCGCCTGCGCCACCCAGTGTGTTGGCAGCCTGGCCGACGGCGATCAGGGAGTAAAGAACAAATGGCGGCGCTTGCAATGCAAAGCCGATCGATACCGCCATAGCCGCGCCGACCCCGCTTGTGGCAAAACTGCCGATGGTATTGAGAAAGGACAAGCCGGATTGCGTGCCAATGGTATTAATGATTGTGCCGATCAGCAAGGAGGCAAAAAGGCCGTGCGCCATCGCCCCCAAGGCGCTGATGCCGATTCTGTTCCAGGAGATCTCGATTCCCTGCCTTTTCATAAATACAGAAAACGAATTCGTTGTTGCCATAGATGCAGCCACCTTTTCAAATGAATCTGGTATTGCAGGCCTATTGTGGAGGAGATTGATACAGGTGATAAAAGTATAAAGTGTGAATGCCGATCTTTCAAGCTTTTTATTGAAAGCCGAGAAGAAGAAGCGAGAAGAAGAGCTTCTCTGTTGAATACAAATGGTACATATGGTACAATCAGTCGTAGTCAAAGAAAACAATGATTATTCAGTGTCAGCAGGGTTGTTTTCTACAATATATAAGCTTATAGCTATCAGCCCGGATAGTTCACAACGATTACAGGATATAGTTATGTATACCGCATCGGAATAGCATATTGCCTTGCGTGAAGAGAATCAAAAAATGACCTTTTCACGTGCTTTTTCGCACAGCTTGATCACGGGATGAGCAAGCCGGTAAATGTTTACAAGCATACTGGATTTTCAAAAAAGAAAATAAACTGAAAAATAAATAGAATACTATATATTTCTCATACTGCCGCGAGAGGATGTTCGTATTGGGTTTCTTCGTTATGATCCTTGCTCCGTTGGAGATGCTGATCGTAAATCTGTTCGTTATTCACATATGCAGCCGGCGCAAGTTTGGCCAGGTAAAGACCATTGTACTTATGGGCCTTTGTATTGTCGTCCTGCTGTTTCTGGCATACCTCATTGCCCGTAACGCGCCGGATTTTGGAAGCGGGAACGGATTATTTGTTTTTACCGGATTCCTGTTCATCATCCCGATTCGCCTTCTTTATGAAAACACAGGAAATCGAATCATTATTATTGCTTGCTTTTCTTGGACCTATACCTTTTTGCTATTCGCGCTGAGCGCCATATTGGGGAATGCATTGGTTGTCCCGTGGATGTCTGTAAACGGGATGACGCTGCTGGTGCAAACATTCATGTATATATGCACCATAAGAGTGTTCTACAAAATGCTGACGCAAAAGTTTATTTACGTTCTTGAGCATGTGGGCAAAAAAGAAGCGAATGCGTTGATGTGGGTGAATATGATGTGGTTTTGGATAGCCTTCATCATCAATCTGGCATTCTTCTATCCCGGGTTATTTATCTTACAGATTTTCTCCGTCGTAACACTGGCGGTATGCGCCGCAAGCAGTTTTCATTATTTCTACCTTCAGGTTGACAGCGGCGAGACGATTCAAAATCTGGAGAAGATCGCTTACCAGGATGCGCTTACGCAATTACGTAGCAGGGTTGTTATGAATAGCGATGCGGAAGCGCTGATTGANCGCAAGATTCCCTTTAACCTCATTTTCTTTGATCTGAATGATTTNAAAAGTATTAACGATCGCTTCGGCCATTCGGTGGGAGACGATTATCTTGCCTTTTTTGCGCACGAGATCAAAATCAGGCTCGGTAACCGCGGAGGGTTTTATCGCATCGCCGGCGATGAGTTTACCTGTATTCTTTCCGACAAAAATGTGCTGGAGGGTTTCATTGCCGATATCAATGCTTTCCCTGATACCATGAAAGATACGGATGTGAAGTTCCTGGGCTTTAGCTACGGAATCGCAACCTTCCCGCAGGATGGCGACACGATCAACGATTTATTGGTCTGTGCGGATCAGCATATGTATGAGATGAAACGCGCTTCCAAAAGCGGACGCGGCGAAAGAGTGGCCGTTGCGGAAAACTCGTAACATTTGCCGGTTGTTCACATGTATTTCACAGAAATAGAATAAACTGAAAATATAATCCGGAACGAATGCGCGTTTGCTCTGCGAAGCAAACGGGCATGGTATTGTCAGCAGGAGGTATTTGCTATGGCGAAAAAGCGGGGCATAGGGAAATGGCTCATTACGATTTTGCTTATCGGCGGGCTGGCGGGCGCCGGATATTTTTATTTCTTCAATCAAAACAATCCGGCAGGAATGAATCTAAGCGCGGCGGTTCGCACGTCTCCGGTTATCCGGGGAAGCATAAGCTCCATGGTGTCCGGCAGCGGCTCTGTAGCCACTTCCCGTGAGCAAACGCTGGCTGCGCCGGGGGCGTCCACTTTGCTTGCGATTCATGTGGAAGACGGGGACCAAATAGCGAAAGGCGACGTCTTATTTATATTGGATTGTCCCGAAGTCGTATCTTCGCAGCAGGCCGTATCCAAATATGAGTTTCAACTTGCGGAGTATTATGCCGCAAAAAATGATTTACAGCGTGTAGCGGAAAAGGAATATCTTGTGACTTCGCTCAGCGCCAGGGTTGGCGACAAGCTGACCAAGGGCGGCGTGCTCATGTCATTGCTGGATATCAGTACCATGACCATCCAGGTACCTGCGGAGGATGGCGCGTCCTGGGAAGCAGGTCAAAGTCTCCAGGTTTCCTTACTGGAGTATGGAAATACGGTCAATGGTTCGCTGTCCGGGGCGCCCACGTTCAGCAGAAACAACGGCATGGATTATTTGAGCTTTACACTTGTTCTTGATAAAGGGCAGCGTATAGGGGGAGAGACATATGGTCAGGCCTATAACAAGACCACGGCCAAAACGTCGGCGGTTATGCTGAAGCCAAATGCCGAAACCCAGATCAAGTCTCCCGCTGACGGCTATTTGGATGAACTAAACGCGATCGAGGGCGAGATTCTTTCTGAAGGTACATTGATGTATAGGATCGACAGCACAAATTTGGATTCTCAGATTTCCGACGCCAATTCCGAAATGCAGGTGGCTATGTCGAATCTGAAGCAGAAGCAAACGACCTTAACCGCGGATTTTGACGGTATCTACTATGCCGCGGCAGACAGCGGCGGACCGAAAAATACCTTCCTTCAAGTGGGGGACAGTTTGAAATCCGGGGAAAGCTTAGGGAAAATTGTGGACGCCGAGCGAATGCAGATTGTCTTTAATGTGGACGAACTGGATATTGCCAAAGTGCAGATCGGGCAAGAGGTCAGAGTGATTGCCGATGCGCTGCCGGATATCGTATATACCGGCAGAGTCGCCAGAATCGCGCAAGAAGGCGCCAGTTCCGGAAATGTAGCGTACTACTGGGTGCTTATCGAGGTCACGGAATGGGATGGCCTGAAGGTGGGAATGACCAGCAGCCTGGAGATCGTCGTGGAATCATCAGAGAATACGCTTATGGTACCGATCAATGCGGTGCGGACCATGCGGGGAATCAAGTATGTTGTCCTGGCGGAGGACCAGCCGGAGGCGGGCACAAGCAGCGGCAACAGCAGCGCGGCGACAGATAGCGGGCAGCCGGGGCAAGGCGGGCAGCCGGGGCAAGGCGGGCAATTGTACCAAGGCGGGCAACCTGGGCAAGAAGGCGACGCGGACAGCGAAGGTGACCTGCCGGTCATGAGAGGTCAGCGAGGGCAAGGCGGGCAACCGGGCCAAGGCGGGCAGCCGGGGCAAGGCGGGCAGCCGGGGCAAAATGGACAGCCGCCGCAAGAAGGCGCCGCAAGCGACAGCGACCTGCCGGTTATGAGACAAACACCGGAAGGCGGCGCGCCGGATGGCAACACGCCGGAAAACAACATGCCGGAAGGAAGGCAAGGCGACGCGGACGGCGAAGGCGACATGCCTGCGATGAGGCAGCCGCCGGGAGGCGGACAGCCGCAGCAAGGCGGGCAGCCGGGGCAAGGCGGCGAGATGATCAATATAGCATTGCCGGAACGGGCAGTGATCGTACAAACCGGCATNATTAACGATACCTATGTCGAGATACTTTCCGGATTGGAGGAAGGGCAGCTGGTCGAATTAACCGGGACTGTCCCGACGAACCAGAACGCATCGGGCAATATGATGTTTATGGGGCCCGGACCTGTCGGCGGCCCGGGCGTAGGCATGACTACGGTTGTTTCCAGAGAAAGGTAAGCGTATGAGCCTCCTTGAAATGCGGGATATCAGCAAGGTATATCAAATGGGCGCAGAAAAAGTCTACGCCCTCAAAGACGTATCCCTGGACATCCAGGAGGGGGAATTTGTCGCCGTTATCGGACCNTCCGGTTCGGGGAAATCCACCCTGATGAACCTCATTGGCTGCCTGGACGCGCCTTCGACGGGCTCCTATAAGCTGGACGGCGTTTATATTTCGGAAATGAGCGGCAATCAGCAGGCGACGGTCAGAAACCAAAAAATCGGCTTCATTTTTCAGGATTTCAACCTGCTGCCCAAACTGACAGCCTTAGAAAATGTCGAACTGCCCTTGCTGTATCGCAATACACCCCAGGGAGAGCGACGTGCGCGCGCCATGGAAGCGCTGGAGAGGGTTGGACTCGGCGACCGCTACAAACACAGGCCTACCGAATTGTCCGGCGGGCAGCAGCAGAGAGTAGCCATTGCCAGAGCACTGGCGGGAGAACCGCCCATCCTGCTGGCGGACGAACCTATCGGTAATCTCGACAGCCGCTCCGGCAGGGAAGTAACGGAGCTTATGCATAAGCTTCATGAGCAGGGACATACGATTATATTGATTACCCATAATCAAACCCAGGCGGATGAAGCCNGGCGAAAGATTGCGATTTATGACGGCAGCATCACTTCGGACGAGAAGGTGGTGCGAGAATGAACGTTTTCCAGGCTTTAAAAATGGGCTTTAGCGGTATTCTCAGCAATAAACTTCGCTCCATCCTGACCATGCTCGGCATAATCATTGGCGTAGCGGCGGTCATCGTCCTTGTTTCGCTGGCTACCGGCACCACCCAGTCCATCACGGACAGAATCTCGAGCATGGGTACGAACCTGCTGACGGTGAATATCCGCGGCAGGGGCAATGAAGGATCCCTTACCGAGGAAGAGCTGAACCGGTGGCGGGAAAAGGACGGAATCCAGTATCTGGCGCCGGTGATGAACGCCAGCCTGGAGGTGAAAGCCGGAACAAACACCAGCAATGCCAATCTCATCGGCTCAAACGACGATTATCTGATGATGAATTCGCTGAATCTGGATTATGGCAGAAGCCTTGCGGATATGGATCTCTTCGCCAGGACCCATGTGGCGCTGATCGGCTCGGAAATCGCCGAAACGCTTTATGAAGGGGAAGACCCATTAGGCAAAAACATTAAGCTGAGAGGCAATAATTTTACTGTCATCGGCGTTTTGGAAAGCGCGGGATCCAGCATGTTCGGCTCCAATGACACGAGAGTGATTATCCCTTTTACTACCGCGCAGCGACTGGAACAGCAAGCCCGTATCAATCAGGTGAGTATCGGCGTCACAACGGCGGAGCAGGTGGCGGAGATTAAAACATATCTGGAAGAAGAGCTGATGGATAAATATGGAAGCAGCGACTATTTCAGCATATTCGACCAAACAGAATTGCTGTCCACACTGGAAGAAACGACGGCGATGCTGGCGATCCTGGTGGGCTGTATAGCCGGCATTTCTTTGCTGGTGGGCGGTATTGGAATCATGAATATCATGCTGGTTTCGGTGACGGAGCGGACCAGGGAAATCGGGATCCGAAAGGCGATCGGGGCGAAAAGGCGGGATATCCTCAGCCAGT